>CAYPJK010000140.1:0-7189 GCA_964411025.1 uncultured Nevskia sp. | reverse complement strand
TGCTGCGCATGGAGCCATCGGAGGCAATCACCGAAACCAGCCGGCTGCGCGAGTTCCAGATCATCAAGGCACTGGAGGGCGTGGTGCCGGTGCCACCGACCTACTGGATCGATGCCTACGGCGAGCATCTGCCGTACCCGGCGATCGTCTACGGCTTCGCCGACGGCGTGACCAAGCCGTCGAAGTCGAGCAGCGGCGTCTCCGGTGTCGGTACCTTCATGCCGCCAGAGATTCGCGAAACGCTGGGCCGGCAGTTTGTCGACCATCTGGCTGCCACCCATCGCTTCGATTGGCAGCGGGCGGACCTGACCGCCTATGACCAGCCGACGCTCGGCACCCAGGCCGTGGAATGGGCGCTGAACCACTGGGAACGGGTCTGGGAGGAGGATGCCCATCAGGACGTGCCGCTAATGCGGTTGACGATGGCCTGGCTGCGCCGGCACATGCCGCCGGTCGATCGAATCTCGGTCGTCCACGGCGATTACCGCCTCGGCAACTTCCTGTACACGGAAGCCGATCTGACGATCAGCGCCTGGCTGGACTGGGAGCTGGCCTATCTCGGCGATCGCCACGAGGATCTGTCGTGGTGCGCCAAGCGGCCGTTCGGCCACCTGGCCGAGGACGGCAAGACGTTCCTGGTCGGCGGCTTCCTGCCGATGGACGCTTTCATCGCCCGCTATGAAGCCGCTTCCGGGTTGAAGGTCGATCCGCTGCGTCTGCGCTACTACGACATCTTCAACAACTACAAGGCGGTGGCGATCGTGCTGGCGACCGGCTACCGGGCGCCGCGCAACGGCAAGACCCATCAGGACGTGCTGGTGGCCTGGATCACCGGCATTGCCTATTCGTTGCTCGAAGAACTGCGGACCCAGATGGCGGAGGTGCTCTGATGGAATTGCGGCCGTCTTTCCAGATTCCGGCGCTGATCAAGTCGCTGACCGATGTCGTGCTGCCCGCGGTCGATCCAGCCAACAAGCTGGCGCTGGAGCAGGGTCAGCTGATCGTCGGCATGCTGCACCTGATGGCGCAGCGGCTGCCGCTGCAATACCGCTATGACTGCGTCGAGCTGGACAGTTACCTGAAGCTGGCCGGACAACTGCTGCCGCAGGCCGCCACGATCCCCGAGGCCGGCGCTGCGCTGGCTGCGCTGACCGCTGCCGCCGACGATGGCCGCAGCGTGCTTGCCGGCGCCGGCGTCGAACCGCCGGCACTGGAGGCGGCCAACCAGCGTCTGCGGGCGGCGGTCGGCGCGCTGGTGACGGCCGCTGCGGCAACGGCCGATGACGCGACGCTGCGAGTCGTCAACGCCACGGTGATGGAGCACGCGCAGGCACAACTGCTGCGCGAGCGCGCCTGGGTCGCGCTGCAGGGCTGGGAAGGCCCGGCATCCGGCCTGCCGGCAGTGGAGACCTTGTTGCAGCGCTGAGCGCCGCGACACGCACCGGGCAGTGGAGGGCCTCCACCCGGTGCGTGGTGGGTGGCCCGGCCGCGCTGCTATCGTGGCCGCCGTTCTCAACAGATCGTCGACCATGAATTTCCAGCTCTCTCCCGCGCTGCTTGAACTGCAGACGAGAACCCGCCGCTTCATCGCCGATCAGGTGATTCCCTACGAGCGGGATTCTCGGCAGACCGACCACGGCCCGACCGAGGCGCTGCGCGCCGAGCTGATCGCCCGTGCGCGAGCTGCCGGCCTGCTGACCGTGCATGCCTCCAAGGCGCTCGGTGGCCTGCATCTGAGTCATATCGAAAAGGCCGTGGTTTTCGAGGAGGCCGGCTATTCGCCACTCGGTCCGGTGGCAATGAATATCCATGCGCCGGACGAGGGCAACATCCACTTGATGGAGGCAGTCGCCACCGACGCCCAGAAAGCGCGCTGGCTGGCGCCGCTGGTCGCCGGAACAACGCGATCCTGCTTTGCGATGACCGAGCCGGCGCCGGGCGCCGGCTCCGATCCATCGATGCTGCAGACGACCGCCATTCGCGACGGCGATCACTACCGCATCACCGGCAGCAAGTGGCTGATCACCGGAGCCGAAGGCGCCGCCTTCGCAATCATCATGGCGCGCCTGGAAGATGGCCGGGCAACGATGTTCCTCGCCGACATGGCGCAGCCCGCCATCGTCATCGAGCGGCAGATGGATTCCCTGGATCGCTGCTTTGCTGGCGGCCATTGCGTGGTCCACTTCCATGATCTGAAGGTGCCGGCCAGCGACGTGCTTGGCGAAGTCGGCGAGGGCTTTCGCTACGCTCAGGTGCGGCTGGCGCCGGCGCGCCTGACGCACTGCATGCGCTGGCTCGGTGCTGCGCGCCGCGCCCACGATGTGGCGCTTGATTACGCCCGGCGACGCCAGGCGTTCGGCAAGCGGCTGGGTGATCACGAGGGCGTCGGTTTCATGCTGGCCGACAACGACATGGATCTGCACTTGGCGCGGATGTCGATCGGCTATTGCGCCGAAGTGCTGGATCGCGCCGACGCCGGTGAAGAAGGCGGTGCCGCGCGCGCGAATTTCGAGTCGTCGCGCACGAAGGTGATCTGTTCGGAGAAGACCTGGGCCGTCGTCGATCGCAGCGTACAGGTGCTGGGTGGCAGTGGCGTGACCGGCGAGACCATCGTCGAGCGCATTTTCCGCGACATCCGCCCGTTCCGGATCTATGACGGTCCCAGCGAAGTGCATCGCTGGAGTCTTGCCAAGAAATTGCTGAAAGCCTGAAAGTAGTGATGCGGTCGTGCGTTGGGAACTCTGCATGGGTATGCGAAGCCGGGAGTATGTCGGCGGATGGCAGTCTGTACGGCGCGCAGTGGACCCCGGTGTCGCCCCTCGATGGAGGTGCTGAATGGCTTGGCCTGATTCGGGAAATCGTGGCAGTGGAATGCCCTGCGATTGGATGAATCGCCGGGGCGTGTAGAATCTAGGCTCCATCCCTGAAGAAGAACTCCATGTCCGACTCCGAAAACACCGAATCGAGCGCTGGAACCCGCGTCACGGGTGTCAGCGCCAAGATCCTGAGCCTGCTGGGCGCAGGCGCGCGATCGACGACCGATCTGATCAATGAAGGCGGGTTTTCGAGTGCGGCCGCATTCCTGAATCTGAAGAAGTTGAAAGACCAGGGCCTGGTCGAGACTGAGCGCGATGGTCGCAACGTGATCTATCGCCTTGCTGATGCCGCGTCTGCCGTCGCGATCGCCGACGCGCCGCGTCGTGGCCGCAAGAAGGGCTCCAAGAACAAGACGGCGTCGTCGGCCAAGGCCGGCGGCAAGCGTGGCCGCAAGGCGGCTGCAGACGCCGGCGAAAACGGCAACCTGAGCGGCGCGCTGGCCGCGATTGCCAGCCGCTTCGCGCCGGTCGCGGATCTGAAGCAGAAGGTGGCCGTGCTGGATCAGCTCGCCCAGTCGCTGCCGCGCGAAGTGGCAGCAGTACTGAAGGCAATCAAGGCTGATCTGACGCGCTGACGCCAGGCCTGCGGTTCTGCCCGACGATGGAGCAGGACCGACAGCATCGGGGCGAAGGAGCGACTCGCTGCAGCGGCGATCGGCGACGATGATCGTCGCTCAGTGATAGGCCGCTACCTGCGTCTCGGCGAGCAGTACGAAAACCGGATAGGGATGCCGGAAACAAGAACGGCCACTCGAAGTGGCCGTTCTTGTTGTGCTGCTTGATGAAGTGGTCGGGGCGACAGGATTTGAACCTGCGACCACTTGCCCCCCAGGCAAGTGCGCTACCAGACTGCGCTACGCCCCGCAGATCGTGATTGTAGCCTGCTCTGACGGTGGCAGGCGAGCTTCAAGGCCGGCTCAGTAAGGCCAGCGATCGAGCAGTGACTGCAGTTCCAGCCGGATATCGCGCAACTGCTGCTGACGACTTCCACCGTCAGCTGGCGCGGCCAGCGGAACGAGCGGCTCGGCGTCCGATACATCCTTCAGACGCAGGCGCGCAGCACCGATCGTGTAGCCCTGCTCGTAGAGCAGGCTACGGATGCGTCGCACCATCTCGACATCGCCTTGCTGGTAGTAGCGACGATTGCCGCGGCGCTTCGCCGGCTTCAGCTGCGGGAACTCCTGTTCCCAGTAGCGCAGCACATGCGCCTTGACGCCGCAGAGATCGCTGACTTCTCCGATCGCGAAATAGCGCTTGGCCGGAATCTCGGGCAGCGGCGCCAGCTTATGCGTCGTCTTCATCGACGCTGACTCGCAGGCGCAGTTTCTGGCCAGGACGGAAGGTAACGACGCGGCGGGCGGAAATCGGAATCTCTTCGCCGGTCTTCGGATTGCGCCCTGGGCGCTGGCTTTTGTCGCGCAGTTCGAAGTTGCCGAACCCCGACAGTTTCACTTCTTCACCGTGTTCCAAGCGCTCGCGCACTTCCTCGAAGAAGTAATCCACGAACTCCTTGGCTTCCCGTTTGTTCAGGCCCAGTTCCTCGAACAGGGCTTCGGCCAATTCGGCTTTGGTCAACGCCACGATTGTCAGTCTCTTACCAAACCACCCAGTCGGGCATGAACGCTGGCGGCAACGGAATGCGCGGCGGCGTCGACTTCCTCCACATTCAGCGTGCGGGAATAATCCTGAAAAATCAAGCCGAAGGCGATGCTTTTGCGTCCGGCGGGCAGTCCTGTTCCGCGGTAGACGTCGAAGATCTGAAGGTGTCGGAGCTGCGGCCCGGCCGCTTCCCGGATGACCCCGGAAAGTGCATCGGATGTCACCGATTCGTCGACCACGAAGGCAAGATCACGACGCGACGATGGGAACTCCGACACGCCGCCCGGCGCCGGCAGGGCGAGGTCACGGACAGCGGCCCAGTCCAGTTCGAACAGATACAGCGCGTCCGGGATGTCCAGCGCCTGTGCAAGCTTCGGGTGCAGCGCGCCAAGCCAGCCGACTGCGACGCCGTCGCGAACGATCCGAGCCGTGCGGCCCGGATGCAGCGCAGGGTGCTGGGCGGCTTCGTACTGAAGTGCGCTGCCGAAAACGGCCTCGAGATCAGCCTTCGCGTCGAAGAAATCGACCGGCCGGGCTACAGCACCCCACTGTTCAGGCTGCGCCGGGCCGGCGATCAGGCCGGCGAGCCGTGCGTCCTCGCGATTGGCGTCGCCCGATAGCGCGTAGACCGCGCCGGCCTCGAACAGCCGGGCGCGCTTCTGCTGGCGCTGCCGGTTGTGCTGCCAGGTCGGGATCAGGCCGCTCCAGATCGTCGTCCGCATCACCGCCATGGTCTCGGCGATCGGGTTGTCGAGCGGCACGCCTGGCGTGGCGGGATCGAGCTGCGCCTGGATTTTCGGATCGACGAAGCTGTAGGTGACGACTTCCTGATAGCCGCGCGCGACCAGCGCGTCCTTGACCCGATCGAGCTGCCGCGACGTCTCCTTGGCCGAGAACGGGGCCAGTTCGGCGGCATAGGCGCGCGGGGCGATGTTGTCGTAGCCATGCAGACGGCCGATTTCCTCGACCAGGTCGGCTTCGATCCGCAGGTCATGACGATGCGGCGGCACCTTGATTTTCCAACTGCTGGCGCCAGTCGGCGCAACGCTCATCCCGAGGCTTTGCAGCAGCGGCACGATGCGGCTCGCGGGAATTTCGCAGCCGAGCAGGCGGTTGACCTGCGAATGACGAAGCGCGATTTCGGCAACATGGTGCGGTGCAGTGCCGACCTCGACGATCGGCCCGGCGCGGCCACCGCAGATGTCCTGGACCAGTGCCGTCGCGCGTTCCAGCGCGTGCCGCTGCAGGGCGGGATCGACGCCGCGCTCGAAGCGGTAGCGGGAGTCGGATAGCAGCTTGTGGCGGCGTCCGCCGGTGGCGATGGTGACCGGCTCGAAGCAGGCGGATTCGAGAAAGATGGTCGTGGTGCCGGCCGAACAGCCGGATGCGTCGCCGCCCATGATCCCCGCCAGCGCCAGCGGGCCGCTGTCATCGCAGATCAGCAGGTCGCGCGCATCGAGGCTCAGGGTCTGTTCGTTGAGCAGCTTGAGTTGTTCGCCCGCCCGGGCCCGGCGCACGCGGATCGCGCCCCGCAGTCGGGCCGCGTCAAAACCATGCATCGGCTGGCCGAGTTCGAGCAGCACGTAGTTGGTGATGTCGACCACCGGGTGGATCGCGCGGATGCCAGAGCGGCGGAGCCGTTCGACCATCCAGTCCGGCGTGCGTGCGGCCGCGTTCAGGCCTTCCACGACTCGGCCGACGTAATGCGGGCAAGCGGTCGCATCCTCGACGATGACGTTGATCCGCGTTTCCGGCTCGACCACGGCGGGCTTGATGCGCGGGGGGCTGACCTGAATGCCGTACAGCGCCGCCGCTTCGCGGGCGAGACCGGCAATGCTCAGGCAGTCGCCCCGGTTGGGGGTCAGCTCCAGCACCAGAATCTTGTCGACCAGACCGAGATGTCGCTCAATCGGCGTGCCGGGCTTGGCGCTCGGATCGAGTTCCAGCAGGCCTTCGGATTTCTCGGCGAGGCCCAGTTCGGACGCCGAGCACAGCATGCCGCTGGACTCGACGCCGCGCAGCGCGGCTTGGGTGATCCGGGTGCCATTCGGCAGGGTCGCATCGGGCAGAGCCGCCGGCACCAGGATGCCGGGACGGGCGTTGGCGGCGCCGCAGACGATCTGCAGCAACTCGCCGGTGCCCGCATCAACCTCGCAGACCCTCAGGCGGTCCGCCTGCGGATGGGGTGCCGTCTTCAGGATTCGGGCCACGACGACGCCCTTCGGCAGCACCGGCAGCATCGCCTCGGCTTCGGCCTCGAGGCCGGCCATGTTCAGTTTGTGCGCAAGTTCGGCGGCGGTGGCCGGCGGGTTCACCCACTCGCGCAGCCAGTTTTCGGAAAGCTTCACTTGAACTGCTCCAGAAAGCGCAGATCGTTGTTGACGAACAGGCGCAGGTCGTCGACCCCGTAGCGCAGCATCGTCAGGCGTTCCACGCCCATGCCGAACGCGTAGCCGGTGTAGCGCTCCGGATCGATGCCGACGGCCGCCAGCACGTTCGGGTGGACCACGCCACAGCCCAGCACCTCCAGCCAGCGGGTGCCCTTGTCGGGATCGCCCCAGCGGATGTGGACGTCGGCACCCGGTTCCACGAACGGGAAGTAGGACGGCCGGAACAGCGCTTCGACATCGCGTTCGAAGAACAGCTTGAGGAACGTGGTCAGGTCGTGCTTCAGATCGGCAAGCCCCACGTTTTCAGCAACATACAGGCCCTCA
>CAYPJK010000139.1:4915-7214 GCA_964411025.1 uncultured Nevskia sp. | reverse complement strand
CTGCTTCATGATCGGACTCTAAACCCCACTGCTACTCATTTTCGGGGGGACGTCGACAGGACCCGGTCGCGCTCGACCGTTTCTCCGCCGATTCGCTTCTTCGCGATGGCAGCGGTTGGGTCGACGACCAGCAACTCGCGCTCGACGGCGTAGCGACACATCTGGCGCATTTCGGTGAGTAGGCGCTTGGCGAGCCGGTTACATCCTCGGATCAGCACCTGATCGAGCACGTCCATGATGTGTCGCCGCTGCACGTCCTCAACGGCCATGTCGCCGATGCGCGGGAATACGTCCTTTTCGAAGCCGCGGCGGACTTCGCGGCCGGCGTCTTTCCGGTTGCGAAGGTCGCGGGCCTGCCACTCGTCGAACAGCGTGCGGACGGTTGGCCGGTTCAGGAAGCGATCGAACGCAACGCGTTCCGCTGCCGCTGCTTTAGCGCGGGTCGCTTTGTCGACCTGTCGTGCCAAGGCAGGATCAATGCCGCGTTTGACCGACAGGCGCGCTGCGTCGCGGCATTCGCGGATCGCGCTCAGGCGCTCGCTCGGCCAGCAGCCGCACCGGTACTCCCGCTGCTTGCCACCGAACCGGTACCGATAACTGAAGGCGACCGAGATGCCCTTGGTCGTGGCCCTGACTTCGCCTCGGAGGCCGTCCCCGTCGTAGAGCGTCCGCCCTTGATCGGTGAGCGAAAGTGCCTTCAGTTCTCGTTCCGTGATGTCGCTCATCGCGCCTCCAGAATGGGCCGCTGCCCCCACAAATGCCCCCACAGATTTGTGGGATCGGCTTGGACGATACTGGCGCTAGCTGGACGCTGTCAACAAGCAAGCATCAGAAAAGATTGAGGAAAAATTAGAAATATGGAAAACGTCGGAATACCTTGGAAACGAAAAGATGGACTTTGGGAGCAGGGGGTCGCAGGTTCGATTCCTGTCTCTCCGACCAGTCATCGAGGATTGAAACGACAACGGCCACCTTTGAGGTGGCCCTTGTCGTTTGTGGGCGGTGACGCCGCCGTCTGATCCGTGAAACAAGCCGTCGGCGCGTTTCCAGCGGCTAGCGATCGCCGGGCTGGATACGTGCGGCGGGTTCGCGTTCGATGAGGAAATAGGCTGCCGACGGCGACGCGGCCGCCGGCAGGTCCAGTACCCAGCACAGGAAATCCGGGCCGAACGGCGGCGTCGGTTCCTGCTCCGCGAGGCAGCGCGAGCATTCGCGGGTCCAAATCCTGTTGCGTTGATCAAGTGACAGCATGGGTGTGTGCTCGCTTGATGGAGGCGATGACGTGGTTTCCGGCGGGGCCGACGCGGCATCGCAGCGGCGTTCCCTACGGTGCCGACGGGTGTTCGCTGACGACGCGGTGGCTTCAGGTCGCGCGTCAGACGGACGTGTAGCCGGCCAGGGCCTCCCGGGGCCGGCCGGGGGCGTGACCGCCCCGGCCGGTTATCGATCAGCCGGCGAACGCCTGCTGGGCGACGGCGGTGTTCATGAAATCCCGGAAGTGCAGCCACTTGCCGTCCCGTAGGGTGATCACATGCACGAAGTCCGAGTCGATGCTGCCGCCCGTGCGGCGCGCGGTAAGACGCAGGTGGCCGGTGACCACCACCTTGTCGTCGCTGGCGATGAATTCCTCGGCGTCGAACTGGTGGATGTCGACCGAGGCCAGCACCGTGTCGAAGAAGCGCCGGGCTTCGCTGCGCGTTTCGTAGTGGCCGGCGTAGGGGATCACCGGCGGGCCGTAAAAGTCGATCACCACCTGCTCGTCGAGCAGTTCGAGGATGCCCGGCACATCGGCAGCGCCAAAGCGGGCGAAGACAGCCTTGACCATCGCGACGTTGCGTTCCTCGATGCGCATGGCTTGCGGCTCCAGGATCAGGGGCAGGGTGGTGCAGCTGTGCTGCAACAAGGTGGCGGTCTGCGGAACGGCCGGCGCTGCGCCGGGCCGGATGCTGCGATAGCCATCGAGCAGTCCGCAGATCAGGCATTCGACTTCGAGACTGGCCAGCGGTGCGCCGAGGCAGTAATGGATGCCGTGACCGAAGCTCAAATGCTGACCGGCGTTGTCGCGATCGAGCCGGAAGCGACGTGGTTCCGGAAAGACCTCGGGATCGTGGTTCGCGGCGGCGAAGAACAGCGCCACCCATTCGCCGGCTGCGATCCGCTGGCCGCCCATCTCGACGTCACGGGTGACCTGCCGGAACAGCCGCTGCGGCGGGCCGGTCATTCGCAGCGTCTCGCTCAGAAAGCGGCCGATCTTGCTGCGATCCGCAAGCACCTCTTCGAGCTGATCGCGATGTGTCAA
>CAYPJK010000139.1:0-4905 GCA_964411025.1 uncultured Nevskia sp. | reverse complement strand
GCGAGCATCCGGAGACAGTTGGTCGCGAAGTACATGGTGGTTTCGCTGCCGGCGACGACCAGCGTGAAGCAGAAGCGCCACACTTCGTCCTGGCTGAGCGTCTGGCCATCCGATTCGGCAACCAGCAGTGCGTCGATCAGATCGTCGTTGGGCGCTTCGCCCCGGGCCAGCCGGGCCGCCCGTTCGGCGACGGTCTGCATGAAGTAGCCGACCATCTCGCGATTGCTGGCGTCGCGTTCCTCGGCCGACAGGTCGGCACTCAGCATGAAGGCGTTGGACCAGCGCTGGAAGCGATCGGTCAGGTCGGCCGGCAGGCCGAGCAGATGCACCATCAGCCGCGCCGGCAGGCCGGCGCACAGCGCTGACACGCCGTCGAACTCGCCGGCAGGCAACTGGCCGAGGAGATCGCGGACCACCGCCTCGATCGCCGGCCGCAGCTCGCGCACGCGCTTCGGCGTGAACGCCTTGACCACGATGCGCCGCAGCTTGGCGTGCTCGGGATCGTCGTGATTGACCAGCATCAGCGTTGGTGCGCCGGTGTCCTGCTGGAAGTTCGCGGACGAGAACGTCACCGGATCGCGTGCGGCCGCCTGCACATGCGCGTGGCTGAGCAGAGCCCAGGCCTGCAGCGGCGCATCGCGGCCGGGCACGGTGCCGGGCGGCCAGTCCGCATAGCCCGGCAGCGGCGATTGCGCGCGCAACGCTGCGTAGGCCGGATACGGGTTCGCGATGACCTCGGGCGTGGCCAGATCGCTGGCCCGGTACTGTCGCTGCATGGTGTTCTCCTCGCTGTTCGATAATGGTTCGCGCGCTGCCGCAGACGGCTTTGCATTTTTATGGCTACGGGAAACTATGTCGCGAAGACACAATAAAACCGGAATCGAGGCGCGGTCAAACGGGGCGGACCCGCAGGCAGGGGTCACCGTGGACGCGGCCGTGGCTGTCGCATGGCCTGGCACTGGCATTTCGCGGGCGGCGCGCGAGTTCCTCGATCTGTTCTATCCGGTCCACTACAAGATCGGCATCGGCATCGAGGACGCGCTGCGCGGCGGCCGGCTGACGCGCCACCAGGTCGCGATCCTGTGGCTGATCCGCAGCGAAGGCGAGGGCGGCACGCGAATGGCGCGCAAGGACATCGAGCGCTCGATCACCCGCTGGTTCGAGATCGGCAACTCGGCGATCTCCAAGGCGCTGCGCGTGCTGGCCAAGCCGCCGTATGAACTGCTGGCGATCGTCGAGAACCCGCTGTCGGCCCGCGAACGCTATGTGGTGCTGACCCCGGCCGGCGAGCAGCAGATCGCCTGGATGGTGGCCCAGGGCCATCGTTTCCTGCAGCGGATGGTCAACCACCTGCGCGACGAAGAATCCGCGCAGGGGGTGCATTTCCTGACGCGGGTCAGCGCGATCATCGACATCGTCGAGCGCGAAAAGCCGGTGCCGCCGGCTGCGCTGGAAGCGGCGACGGCGGCCGTCAGGCCCCGCCGTACCCGGCGTTAGCCGCTCCTCTGCTCAGCGCACCGCAAAACCGAGCCGGGCAATCAGCTGGCCCTGCGGCGTCACCAGATCCACGCGCCACGGACCGGCCGGTGAATCGCCGAAGTTGAGCTTGCGGCTGTAGGTGCGGAAGCCGGCTTCGCGGCCACCGGAGATCTGCGCCGGGATGCGATCGACAACGGCCTCGCCGTGCCACCACTCGAAAATCACTGCCTGCGACAACCCTTGCGGCGCGCGCACCGCGACGAAGGCGATCAGGCCGTCCGCAAGCGTGGCGGCATCGGCCTGGGTGATGGCGGCACCCGGTGCGTTGTCCTCGATGGCGGTGGTGATCCGCGCATCGCGCACCCACAGGCCGGCCGGTGGAATGGCGGCCCGCAGCAGCCATCCGGCCGCCAGCAGCAGGGCCACCAGCGTGCCGTAGGCCAGCCGGCGCTGTCGGCTGCGCGGGTCGTCGGCGTCGCGGACCAGCCTCGGCAGGCTGATCGCCAAGGTCAGCGCGGTGATGCCGAAAGCGATCGGCAGCGCGGTTTCGGCCGGCAGGTGCACGGCGATCGGCAGGATCACCAGCGCCGCGACGAAGGTGCAGCCAGCGTGGAAGCCCATCGACAGCGCCGCGTTCGGCGCGATCCGGTGCCAGTAGACCGGGTCGAGCGCCGAGGCCACGGCCAGCAGCGCGGCCAGCGCCACGAACAGGATCTGGCCGGGTACCGGCTGCATCGCGGTGAACAGGAACGGCAGCGAGAAGAACAGCAGTTCCTGCTGGGCCTGCTGGGTCAGGAAACGGGCGGTGGCGACCGGCAGCCGACCGCGTGAGTGGCGGGCGATCCAGCGGCCGAGCGCACCTTCGGCCAGCAGCCAGGGCCAGCCGAGCAGGGCGATCACCGCCATCACCCGCGCCAGGTGCTCGCCCCGTTGAACCAGCAGGAAGCTGCCGATGCCGAACGAGAAGCTGCCCAGCGGCAGCAGCAGCGGATGACGGTTCAGCAGCGCCAGCAGGCGATCGAACCGGCGGCTGGCCGAGGGCGGCAGCGGGGCGGGCGGCGGGTTTGCGGCAACGGCGGATTCGGACATCGGAACGAAATGGGGTGAGGATGGCAGCAGGACGTGCTGGCATCGCCACCGTAGCAGGCGCGCAGTGCTTGCGACGCGGGGTCCGCCACGATGGCCTGCCGCGAGCCATTGGCCGCAGCTGGCGGGTCCTTGCAACAGGCGCTTGCCGGTGGCTTGCCTGTGACGAAGGTGCCCAGCGGCGGAGCATTCAGTCGCGGCGGCGATCGACCAGCAGGCGCTCCAGCAGCTCGATCTGCCGTCGCTGCATCTCGACCAGTTCGATCCACTGCTGCTCGCGCAGCGTGTCGACCTTCTGGTGCAGCGCCAGGATTTCCAGCTCCGCCTTCAGGTTGACTTCGTAGTCGTGCTCGGCGGCGGCGCGGTCCTTCGTCGCCTGCCGGTTCTGCGACATCATGATCACCGGTGCCTGGATCGCCGCCAGCATCGACAGGATCAGGTTCAGGAACACGTAGGGGTAGGGATCGAACGGCGTGCCGACCCGCGACAGGATCACCGTGTTGACCAGCACCCAGGCGGCCAGCAGGCCGAGGAAGATCAGGATGAAGGTCCAGGAGCCGCCGAACGCGGCGATGCGATCGGCCAGGCGCTCGCCGAACGTCATCGCGTCTTCATAGGCGCGCTGGGTGTCGCGGCTGACATGCAGCCGCCGGGCGACCCGGTCGATCACCCGTTGCTCGCTGCGGCTCAGCTTGCTGCCGCCGGCCTCGGCCTGGGCGCGAAGTTCGTCGATGACGCTGTTCATGGGGCTTCCGGAGGTGGCGATGCGCGCACGCTACCCGAATCCGTGCTGCCCTCAGTAGTTCACCGTGATCACCAGGCTGTCGCTGTAGCTGCCGGCCGGCGCCGGCTGCTGGGCGAGGATGCGGCCATAGACCGGATGATTGAAGGTGGTGCTGCCGAGCCCGATCAGGAAGCCGCCGGAGACGCCGGTGACGTTGTCCCAGACCGTGGTGTAGGCCGCGCTGGTATAGACGTTGTACGGCAGCAGCCGGGCACCGGCGTTCATCCGCCGGCTGGCGACGTTGCCGCTGCCGCCGCCCGACAGCAGGACCGTGTAACTGACCAGCAGACCGAGGCCGCTGCAGGTCACGGCGACATTGCCGCCGGCGTAGGTTGGCGTCGCCGCGATCGGGTTGTAGCTGCCGAAGGCGACGCCGGTGGACGAGGCCGTACAGCTGGCCAGCAGCGCTTCAGCGCGCGGTGCCAGCAGCAGACCAACCGTCACCAGTGCCAGCGGCAGCCGCGTCATCGGCGCGCCTGCAGGTGCGTGACGCGGCAGCGCAGGGTATCGCCGCTGGCTGGCAGCACGGCCGTGCAGGCGCCGCCCGGCCACTGGGCGCTGAGATGCCCGCGGGCGCTGCCGAGCTCGGCGTAGACCAGCCCGTCGTAACCGACCGGCAACGGCAGCGGCGCGGCATCGCGCCACAGCGCCGCGCCGGCCGGAATCGGCTGGCCCTGCTCGTCGACCAGCCGCAGCCGCTGCCGGCTGCCGCGATCGACGTCGAAATGCACAGCGATGGCGGCGCCGGCCGGCGGCACCACCGACTGGCTGCCGGCGACGATGCCGAGCGCCACCGGCAGATCGCGATCGTCGATCGCCAGGCGGTTGCGCTGGAACGGCTGCAGATCGGCCAGCAGCAGGTGGCCGCTGGCGTCGCTGCGGCCGACCAGCTGGTTTTCGCGCAGCACCCGCACGTCGGCGACGCCGCCGGTGTCGACCACCGCGAAGCTGTCGCGGATCGGCGCCGACCAGTAGCTGTGGCCGTCGACGACCGCCAGCGCGGTCTGCAGCGCAGCACTGGGCGCGCTGCGACCGTCGACGCCGGCGTAGCCAACGGCGTAACGGCCGCCCGTCGTGTTCCAGGCGGCTTCCGCTTCGCGCAGGCCGCGGTCGTCGGCATCGGCGCTGGCGCGCCACGCAAGGCCCAGCGGTCCGTCGGGCGCGTGCTGGGCGGTCGCCAGCAGGCGGTGGGTATCGCCGTCACGGCCGGCCTGCAGGCCGGCGCTGCTGCCGTGCCCGAACGTCGTCGTCAGGCCGATCACCAGACTGTCGCCGCCGGCGCCGTGCAGGGCGTGCAGCCCGCTGGCATAGGCCTGCAGATCGCGGCCGAACGACTGGCTCCAGCCGAACCCGGCCAGGCGGCTGCCGGCCGTGTCGGCGGTCCAGCCCTGTTCGTCGAGATAGACGAGGCTGGCGGTGCCGCTGCCCGGCAGCCGCCAGGACAGCCGGGCGGCATCTGACAGCCGGAGACTGCCCGGTGCCCGACCGGGGTCGCTGTAGTCGCGGCTGGCCCTGCGGTGGCGCAGCGACAGGCTGAAGCGGTCGTCGATGCGCTC
>CAYPJK010000138.1:0-7223 GCA_964411025.1 uncultured Nevskia sp. | reverse complement strand
GGTGGTGTCGGGCGAGATCGAGATCGAAGGCGGAGCCCGCAACTGGGACGGCCACAACACCATCGAATCCAATCATCGTGCGCATACCCGTGCCGTCGACAAGCCGATCGCCGGCCTGCTCGCTGATCTGGAGGCGCGCGGCCTGCTCGATTCCACGCTGGTGGTCTGGACCTCCGAATTCGGCCGCACGCCGTTCGGCCAGAGTGGCAACGGCCGCGACCACAACCCCTGGGGCTACACGCAGTGGCTGGCCGGCGGCGGTGTGAAAGCCGGGACCACGGTCGGCGGGACCGACGAGATCGGCATGCAGGCGGTCGGCCGCAAGGTCGACACCTACGACCTGCACGCCACCGTGCTGCAGCTGATGGGCCTCGACCACCTGAAGACCACCTTCCTGCACAACGGCCGTTCCGAACGGCCGACCGTGGTCTACGGCGAGGTGGTCAAGGAACTGCTGGCCTGAGCGGTCGGCGAACGCGCTCCTAAGCAGGACTTTTCCGGCCCGCTGGATCCGCATCCCGGGCCGGACTTTCTCGAATCCCCGTGCGTGCCCGCAGGGGCGCGCAGGGCTCACTTTTCTCGCGTGGCGGCCAGGCTTCGGCCGGCCGCCACGCCGTCATCGCCGCTGCGGCCGGACCGCAGCGGCCCACAGGACAGCGGCGGCATGCGGAAGTGCTTTTTTCGGATCGGCTGGAGCCTGGCGCTGGGCAGCACGCTGGCCGGCGGCCTGGTCTGGGCGGCGATCGATCTCGGCGATTTCGACGAGTACGTGATGCGCGACATGGACGATGCCAACAAGGATCTCGGCCCGGCGCTCGGCGCCGGCAACTACGAAGCGGCGCTGGCCGATGCCGAAGTGCTGAAGGTGGGCCTTGACTGGACCGAGGACTACTTCCTGCGCAAGGGCGGCACCGACGATGCCGTGACGCTGGCGCGCGAGGGCAAGGCATCGCTGGCCCGCGTGTTCGCCGCCATCGGCGCCCGCGACCTGGCCGTGGCCAGCGAAGCCGCGCGGGCCGTGAACAAGAACTGCAGCAGCTGCCACGATCTCTACAAGCCGCTCAAATGACCGGTTTCCGAAGCACGGTGCGGCACGCGATCCGACGGCTGTGCGGGCTGATGCTGGCACTGTCACCGGTCCTCGCCGTCGGCCAGTGGAGCGAGGACGAACAGGCCGAACGCCTCGGCATCGGCGATCCGCGCGCCGGCGCGCTTGCAGCGCAGATCGCCGGCTGCCCGGTCTGTCACGGCACTCCGCAGCCGACGCCGACGCCGCGCCTGGAAGGCCAGCCGGCGGCCTATACGCGGGCCCAGCTGACGCGCTTCGACAGCGGCCAGCGCCAGCATCCGGCCGTTGCACCCGGTCCGGGCGAGCGCGACGACATCGCCGCCTGGTACGCCAGTCAGCCGCTGGCAGCCGCGATCCCGGCAGTGGACGACGCCGCCAGCGCCCGGCTGTTCGCGCACGGCGACCGTAGCCGCGAGGTGATCGCCTGCGTCAGCTGCCACGGCCGCGCTGGCCGTGGTGCGGTGTCCGGCAGCGATGGCTATCCGGCGATCGGCGGGCAGTCCGCCGACTACCTGCGGGCGCGACTGCGCCACTGGCGCGCCGGCCCTGCCGACCCGCGCGACGTCACCGTCATGCACCTGATCGCCAGGCCGCTCGGCGATGCCGAGATCGACGCGCTGTCGGCCTGGCTGGCGGCGCTGCCGGCCGCGCCATGAGGGCGCTGCCAATCCCAGCCCGCCGGCTCGATCACCCGCCGCACCCAACCCGCAGCTTCCCCGCCGAGACCCTGCCATGCCTGCTGAGCCGCCACTGAAAATCCGACCGATCCCCGGTGCCACGCCACTTTCCCGCGGGCGGGCGCTGGCCCCGGATCTGGTTCTTGCCCTGCTGATCGGCACGGCCGCGCCGTCCGCCCACGCTGCGCTGGAAGCGGGTGCCCGTGCACCGGCGTTCAGCGCCCGTGCTTCGCTGGATGGCAAGCCGTTCGACTTCTCGCTGCAGGCCGCGCTCAAGAGAGGCCCGGTGGTCGTCTACTTCTATCCGTCCGCCTACACCGGCGGCTGCAACATCCAGGCGCACACGTTCTCGGTGAACCACGCGCAGTTCGCGGAAGCCGGGGCCACGGTGATCGGCGTGTCGCTGGACAGCATCGAGCGGCTCAACGCGTTCTCCGCCGATCCCGCCTACTGCGCCGGCAAGGTCGCCGTCGCCTCCGATCCGGACGGTGCGATCGCCCGTGCCTTCGAACTGGACATCCGTGACGCCGTCGCCGGCAAGAAAGACACGCGCGGCGACGAGATCCGCCACGGCCTGGCCGAGCGCAGCACCTTCATCGTCACCCCGAACGGCCTGATCGCCGCCCGCCTGAGCGGCCTGAAGCCGGCCGACAACGTCGCGCAAGCGCTGCAGGCCGTGCAGCGGCTCAGGCAATCGCCGCTGGCCGCGAGCTGAACTGAAGTCCATCACCAGAGGAAACCCACCATGTCGACCCGTACCCCGGCCGCGCGCCTGCTGGCCGCCGCCGTGCTTGCTTTCACCTCCGCCGCGCAGGCGCAGCCCGCACCGGCCGCGCCCGCCGCCGCCAGCGTCACGCCGGCGATTGCCGGCGTGGTCGCCGCCGGCACGCCGATCACTCTGGTCCGTGACGGATTCGATGGCACCGAAGGCCCGCTGCCGCTGGCCGATGGCAGCCTGCTGTTCACCGAGAACCGCGCCGACCGGGTGATCCGCATCGCGCCGGACGGCGCGGTCAGCACCTTCCTCGAAAGCGCCAACAGCATTAATGCGCTGGCCGCCGCGCCGAACGGCGCGCTGTACGGCGTGCAGACGCAGCAGCCGAGGGTCGGCATCGTTCATCCGGCCGGCCAGCAGAAGGTGCTGGCCGACCAGTACCAGGGTCAGCCATTCAGCCGTCCGAACGATCTGGTGCTGGCCGCCAACGGCACGCTGTACTTCACCGATTCCGGCAGCCAGCTGAAGCCGGGCGACAAGCCGCCGCAGGGGCATCCCGGCGTCTACCGGCTGCCGGCCGGCGGCACGCTGGAGCAGATCGCCAGCGACATTCCGCGTCCGAACGGTGTGCAGCTGAGCCCGGACGAGAAGACGCTGTACGTCGCCAACACTGCGGGCGACCAGGTGCTGGCCTGGGATATCGGCCGCGACGGCAAACTCGGCGCGCGCCGCAATTTCGCGAAGCTCAGTGGCCTGCGCGACACCGAAACCGGCCCGAGCAGCGGTGCCGACGGTCTGGCCGTCGACGGCGATGGCCGGCTCTACGTGGCGACCACCGATGGCGTGCAGGTGTTCTCGGCCAAGGGCCAGGCGCTGGGCACCATCGTGCTGCCGAAGGCGCCGCAGAACCTGGCTTTCGGCGGTCGCGACAAGAAGACGCTCTACGTCGTCGGCCGTGGCGCGGTGTACACGATCGCCACCCTCAGCAGCGGCTATCGCGGTCGCGCCAAGTAAGCGACACGGGCAGTACCCCGGGGCTTCGTCCGTTGTCGCGGACGAAGCCCTTGCTGTTTCAGACGTGGAGTGGTGGCACATCGCTGGACTCCACTCGTGTGCCGCTGCTGGATAACGCGCAGCCTGGATCGGGCACTGCTGCGCAGCCAGCAGCACCGTTCGGCACGCGGCGCGCGGACGGCCGTCGACGTGCTCCATTCGGCCGATTCACTCAGATCAAAATACAAGTAAATCATTGGCTTGTTAGATCGATCCGATGATTCTTGTCACCCGCCTTCAAGGCTGCGAAATGCGGCACGGTCTCTGCTCCAGCCCCTTGCCGCCACATCTGGCGTAACCAAGAAATCACGGGGAATCTGAAGATGTCCAAGTCGAATCGAAACCACCGCAAGCCGCAGTCGGACCGCCTGGTCCGCCGCCGCGCGCTGGAGTCGAAAGTGGAGCGTCAGGCGGTATCGGTGCTGCTTAGCAGCGGGCTGGTACTGGCGGTTTTCGCCGCCCAGGCGGCTGCGCCGGAGAACGCAGCTCCGGCAGCGCCGCCGGCGCCGACCGAACTGGCGCAGGTGGCGGCCGGCACCGAGGCGGATGCGGCCCCGGCCGCCAGCGGCGAGACGGAGCTGGACACCGTGGTGATCAGCGCCAAGCCGCGCATCGCCGCGCTGAAGGACAAGCCGCAGTCGGTGTCAGTGGTGTCCGGTGAATCGCTGAGCCGCCTGAACGCGCTGACGGTTGGCGACATCACCCAGCGCGCCGGCAACGTCACCTTCAACCAGGGCAATGCGCGCACCAGCAGCCTGTCGATCCGCGGCATTGGCCGCCAGGCACAGACCGATGCAATGGACCCGAGCGTCGGCTTCGTCGTCGACGGCGTGCCGTACGCCTACAACCCGCTGGCCAGCTTCGATTTCATCGACATCGCCAATGTCGAAGTGCTGCGCGGCCCGCAGGGCACGCAGGGCGGCAAGAACGCCAGCGTTGGCCAGATCAACGTCACCACCAACCAGCCGCGCTTCGAGCGCGAGTTCATCGGCTCGGTGTTCCTCGGCCAGCAGAACACGGTGATTGCGCGGGCCGCGATCGGCGGCGGCATTGTGCCGGAGCTGATCGCCTGGCGCGGCGCGTTCTCGGTGCAGAAGGGTGATGGCTTCATCAAGAACGCCTACAACCGCGACATCTCGTATCCGAACCGCGATGCCGTGGTCGGCCGCGTGCAGTTCCTGTTCACGCCGCTGGACAACCTGAACGCCACACTGCGGGCGGACTACCAGCCGAGAGTCGGCCAGTTCTACAACGGCTTCGTGCTGCGCAAGCCGACGCCGGCCCAGCTTGCCAACGGCAGCGCCACACCGGCCAACCAGATTCCCGAGAACCAGCTGCGCCGCCGCTGGTTCACGCAGGATCCGAACTACGTGGTCGACCGCGACTACTTCGCCAACGGCATCAACACCGATTCCCAGTTCCCGCTGGTGACCAGCAGCCAGGGCTATTCGGGTGAGGTGAACTACCTGCTCGGTGACCACACGCTGACCTCGATCACCGCCTGGAAGAACTTCTCGTTCCAGGCCAAGAACGATGAAGGCACGCCGTTCGACATCAACAAGAACGGCGGCGGCAACGTGTTCTACAACCAGGCCAGCCAGGAGCTGAAGCTGAGCGGCCACTTCGGCAGCTACATCGACTACACCACCGGCGTCTATCTGCTGCGCACCTTCAACAACTACGACACCGGATCAGGCTTCGGCTCCGATGCCGGCGCCTTCCTGGCCAGCAACGCGATCTACAGCGCGCTCGATGGCGATGCTGCCGGCCGGCTGCTGCTGAGCAATTCGGTCAATCGCCTGATCCAGAAGCCGGTGCAGGAAATCCGCAACAAGAGCGGCGCGCTCTTCACCCACGTGGACTGGCACATCACCGAGCCGCTGACCCTGACCGCCGGTCTGCGCTTCACCCGCGAGGACCGCCGCAACAACACCTACAAGCAGATCTTCGAGCAGGGCTTTGCGCCGGAGCTGAACCCGGCGATCGTCAACGACATCTCGCTCGGCGGTTTCGCGTCCAACGCCTTCACGGCCGCCAACCCGGGCGCGCTGAGCCCGACCAACACGCCGGAACAGCTGGCGCTGGCCGATGCCGCGGCATTGAAGTACTTCGGCGTGGCCAGCTACGCCAATCTGACGCCGGCGCAGCAGCGACAGGTCGCAGCGGCGAAGCAGCTGCGCGCCGCGCAGATCGGCCCGGTGTGGAACGACACCGCCGGCCCGCGCTTCCAGAAGACGCAGCCGACCATCGTGCTCAGCCCGAGCTATCGCTTCAACGAGCAGTACACCGGCTATGTGTCGTTCCGCTACGGCGAGAAGGCAGGCATCTCGCAGGTGGTCAACAGCGTGCCGTTCGAAGCACTGCCGGAAGAGACGCGTGCCTACGAGCTGGGGCTGAAGACGGCGCTGCTCGACAACCGCCTGACCTTCAACACCGCGCTGTTCTGGAACGACATCAAGAACTACCAGCAGCAGGTGCAGATCTTCGATGCCTACACCACCGAACTCAACGCCAACGGCGCGCTGGCGTACACGGCGGCCACCGGCAACGCCGCCAAGGTGCGTGCCCGCGGCGTGGAGATCGATGCCCTGTACCGGCCGATCGACCGCGCCCAGCTGCGGCTGGCGGTGGCCTACAACGACGCCTACTACCGCGACTTCCAGAACTCCGGCCAGCCGTTCGAGCAGAACTTCACCGGCAACCCGGCGCTGCGCGATGTCAGCGGTTCGACCCTGCCGGGTGCCGCGAAGTGGTCCGGCAATCTGGGTGCCGACTACAACCAGCCGGTCGGTGGCGGCTACGTGGCCCACGCGAACCTGAACCTGTTCCTGACCAGCGCGTTCAATTCCGATGTCCGGCTGTCGGAGTACGGCCGGGTCAGCCCGTTCGCAGTGGCCGATCTCGCCTTCGGCGTCGGCCCTTCGGACCAGCGTTTCGATGTCAGCGTGTTCATCAAGAACCTGCTCGGCAACGATGCCTCGCAGAACGTCACCCACAACACTTTCGTGCCGGCCACGCCGCGCTTCTACGGACTGCAGTTCAGCACCAAGCTCTGAGGGGCTGCCATCGCCGCTGCAGTGCGTTGCCCCGACGATGCCGCCGCAACGGCAACGTCGGGGCACCTCCGGTTTCATCCGTCCACGATGCATGCCGTTCACGTCTTCACAGGAACCCGCCATGACCCGCAAGACCGCCCGTGACTTTCACCCCGAAGCGCTGAAGCTGTTCGACCAGTACGTGCACGGCCAGTTGTCGCGCCGGGGCTTCCTGCAGCAGGCCGCGCGTTTCACCGCCGCCGGCGTCAGCGCCGAAGCGCTGCTGCTGGCGCTGAGCCCGAACTTCGCCGAAGCCCAGCAGGTACCGCCGGACGACAAGCGCCTGTGGACGGCCTATGTCGAATACCCGTCACCGGATGGCTACGGCAAGCTGCGCGGCTACCTGGTCAAACCGGCTGCCGCCGGTGGCGTGAAATCCGCCAGCGCCAAGGCCACGCTGCCGACCGTGCTGGTGGCCCACGAGAACCGTGGCCTCAATCCACATATCGAGGACGTCACCCGGCGCCTCGCGCTGGCTGGCTTCATCGCCTTCGCGCCGGATGCGTTGTTCCCGCTCGGCGGCTATCCGGGCGACGAGGACAAGGCCCGCGAACTGTTCACCCAGCTCGAACAGCCCAAGACCCGCGCCGACTTCATCGCCGCCGCGCGGCACC
>CAYPJK010000137.1:0-7238 GCA_964411025.1 uncultured Nevskia sp. | reverse complement strand
GCGGAAGTGCTGCTGGGGCCGGGGCGGGAGTTCGACGCCGCCAACACAAGGCAGGCGGAAACCACTGCCCGCATCAACCTGCACTGGTTCCCCGGCCTGCGCGCCGACATGCGCATCCGCTGGGATGGCCGCGTGTTCAACATTCAAGAGATCAGCGCCGATCTGACCGCGCGCCGCGAATACCGCCTGCGCTGTGTCGATGGGGTCAACGATGGCCAGTAGCAAGCAACGCGTCGAAGGCCTCGACCAGCTGCTGAAGAACATGCAGCAGTTGCCGCGCGAGCTGGTGTCGAAAAACGGCGGGCTGGTGCGCAGTGCGTTGTTCAAGGCGACCAAGCTGGTCCGCGAGGAAGTGCGTGCGCGGGCGCCGGTGGATACCGGCAACCTGCAGCGCAACGTCATTGCCGTGCGTGATCGCGATCCAAAGGCCAGTGGCGCCAGCGAGCGGTACGTGGTTGCCGTGCGCAAGAAGCGGTACACCAAGGCGGCGAAAGCAAAGGCCGTCAAGACCAAGAAGGGCAAGATCAATTACCGCGCCAGCGGTGATGCTTTCTACTGGCGGTTCGTTGAGTTCGGCACGGAAAAATCCCGCGCGCAGCCGTTCTTGCGCCCGGGCTTTGAGGCGCAGAAACAGCCGGCCGTCGACACTTTCAAGGAATCGCTTGGCACCGGCATCAGCCGTGTCGTGCGGAAGATGCGCAAGTGACCACGTTCAGCCCGTTCCCGCTGCTGGCGGCGGACGCCGGCGTGCAGGCCGCGCTGGGCAACCCGCCGCGGGCATACCCCTTCGGCGAGGCCCCGCAGGGCGTGGCACTGCCGTACTGCGTCTGGCAGCTGATTTCCGGCACGGCGGAAAACTACCTCAGCGACCGGCCCGACATGGACGCGCTCCGCTACCAGTTCGATGTCTACGCCGCCACCGCCGCGCAGGCCCGCACCGTGGCCAACACCGTGGCCTACGCCCTGGAGCTGCACGGCCACCAGGTGAGCCACAACCCGGATGACCGGGACCCCGATACCCGCACCTACCGGGTGGGCTTCGATTTCGAGTTCTGGGCCGCGCGCTGACCGCGCCGCAGGCCTGCCACACCCGCTGTACCACCCGCCCGCGCCAGCGGGTTTTTTATTGCATGGAGTTTCCCAATGGCACTCAAGACGCAGGGCACCGAGATCTGGTATCTCGCCGGTGCCAGTTCCGTGGTCAAGGTTGGCAAGGTCACCAGTGTCACCGGCACCGGCGGCGCCAATGACCAGATCGAAACCACCGATCTCGACAGCACCGAAAAGGAATACATCGCCGGCCTGCCCACGCCGGGCGCGGCCAGTGTTCCGCTGAATTTCGACCCCGCCATCGATGCCCACCAGGATCTGTACGCCCTGTGGCAGAGCGGCGAGAAAAAGACCTGGATCATCGGCCTGGCAGACGGCACCGCGCCGCCCACCGCCACCGGCGGCGTGATCACCTATCCCACGACGCGCACCTACTTCTCGTTCGAAGGCTACATCAGCGATTTCCCGATTGATGCCGCCACGAACAGCAAGCTGGAAACCACCATGACCATTCAGCGCAGCGGCCCGAAGACGCCGCACTGGAAGTCCTGATGGCACGCCTCCGCGAACTGCTGGTCGAGCTGATCGGCGCGGAAGTGCAGGCGCACACGGTCACGCTGAACAGCAAGACCAAGACCCTGCATTTCCGCCAGTTCGATGACGCTACCGGCCAGCGCATCTTTGCCGTGGTGGAAGGCGAGTCCGTGCAAGCGCGCGGCCTGCGCCTCATGCGCAGCGTGGTGGCCGAAAGCCTGTGCGATGCGCAGGGCCAGCTGGCCGGCAGCTTCGAAGAAGTGAGCCAGCTCCCGGTGGTGGTGGTGCAGGCGCTGTTCGCCGCAGCGGCGGCCACCAACAACATCGTCACGCCGGACGTGGTTCGGAATGCCGATGAGGCCAGCAGCAACGCCGACCCCGGCGACGAGGCCACCGGCCCAAACGTCTGACGCCGGCTGAAGCGCAGGCGCAGATCGCTGCGTTCGAGCAGCGGGTGCGCCGGGCGCTGGCGCTGCGCATGGGCTACCCGCTGCGGGTGCTCAGCCGGCTGATGACCCACGCGGAGTTCCTGGACTGGAGCCGCCACTTCGCCGAACACCCGTTCGATGACCAGGCGCTGGTCGAGCTGCCGGTGGCCAAGCTGCAGGCCGCCATCCACAACGCCCAATGCACCGATCGCCAGCACCTGCTGGCGGCGGCTGATTTCCTGCCCACCCGGCCTTCACAGCCCGTCAATGTCGACGCGGACGTGCTGGCCAAGCTGTGACCTGAACCGAGAAAACGATGGCCGGAAATCTGGGGTCGCTGGGCTCGCTGTTCATCGATCTTGGCGCCAACACCGCCACGTTCGAAAGCGACATCGGCCGGGCACAGAAGCTGGCCGACCGTGCCGCCAAGGACATGCAGGCGCGCATCAATGCGGCCTCGGCATCCATTGCGGCGGGGCTCGGTGCCATCGGCGTGGCGTCCGTGGCGGCGATTGCCAGCGTCAACAACATCGCCAACAGCATCGCGGACTACAAGGGGTTGAGCGAGCAGATCGGCGACACCGCGCAGGCGGTGGCCTCGCTCAAGCCGGTCAGTGATGTCTCCGGCGTAGCGCTGGCCACGGTGGCCGGCGCCAGCGTGAAGCTGACTGCCGCGCTGTCCAAGCAGAGCGAGGAATCCGGCACGGCCGCCGCCGCCATCAAGGCGCTGGGGCTGGACTTCAAGAGCTTCCAGCAGCTGGCGCCAGTGGCGCAGATCGAAGCGGTGGCGGCGCAGTTCGCCCTGTTCGAAGACAACGCCGCCACGACCGCCGTGGCGGTGGCGCTGTTCGGCAAGAGCGGCGCGGAACTGATCCCGGTCCTGAACGATCAGGCCGATCGCGGCGAGCGGCAGGTGGTGCTCACGCAGCAGCAGATCGACCAGGCGGACGAATACTCCAAGAGGTTAGACCGCGCCAAGGGCGACATCAGTACTCTTGCGCAACGGTACGCAGCGGACATGATCCCTGCGCTCGATGCCGTGCTGAACGTGCAGAAGGAACTGCTGAAGCCTGAGTACATCAACGCGGCGCAGCAGCTGGCGACATCGCTGGTGTCGATTGCAGGAGGGCTGGCCAAGATCGCCGCAAACACGGTGGGGCTGGCCCAGTTCCTCGGAGAGTCGCTTGCTGCCGCGGTGGTCGGCCCGAACGACGCGGTGCGAATCAGCGACGAAATCGACCGCATTGGCGAGCGCATTTCTGCGTTGCGCAGGCAGCAGAGCAAAGCGCAGCCGGGTAGCTCGATCTATGAAGCTGATGCACGCGCTATTGCCAAGCAAGAAGCAGAGCTGGCCAAGCTGCAACAACGCCTGCGCACGGTCAATCAATTCAATACGCCCAGCGCGGCAGTAGCCGCCGCCGCTGCCGCCCGGCCGGGCCTGCAGTTCTCTACGGCAAAGGACGGCAAGAGCGGGCGGGCCAGTGAGCAGAAGTTCGGCCCGATGCAGGATCAGCAGATCAAGGATTTCCTCGCCACGCTCAAGCAGCAAGACCAGCAGGTGAAAGACTTCCTGAAGGCGGCGGAAGAGCAGGCCCGCCAGCGGGAACGCATTGCCGAAGTGCTGTCCCGTACCTATGGCGCGGAGAACGCCGGGGCCAATTACGGCTTCGGGCTGGGCACCGCCACCAGTGGCGGCGAGATCGACAGCATCATTGGCAAGGCCGCCAACGCGGAGAACGCCCGGTATGCGGCGGAACTGGCCGCCTTCGAGGCCAGCCGCGAGGAAATCATTGCCCGCGGTGATGACTACTACGCGCTGATGCAGGAAGCCGCATCTGCCCACCAGGCGGAGCTGACGCGCATCGAAGCCGATGGCGTACTGGCGCGCCAGCAGCTGCTGCAGGCGCAGCTGGCAGTGGCCGGCAACGTGTTCGGCGGCATTGCGGATCTGGCACAGACCTTCGGCGGCAAGGCGTTCAAGGCCTACAAGGCGTTTGCGATCGCGGAGGCCATCACCGCCACCATCAGCGGTGCCATCGGCGCTTTCGCGCAGGCCAGCAAAACCTTCCCGCCGCCGTTCGGCCAGGCGCTGGGCGCGGCGGCTGCGGCCGGCGTCACCGCCACCGGGCTGGCGCAGGTGGCGCGCATCCGCAGCACCAACATCGGCAGCCGCCGCTTCGGCGGCCCGGTGGCAGCCGGCGGTGTGTACGAGGTCGCCGAGCCCGGCAACCCGGAGCTGATCAAGTACGGCTCCAAGACCATCCTCGCCATGGGCAGCCAGCCCGGCACGGTGATGCCGGCCCGGGTGGCCAGTGCCGCCGGGGCCATTGCAGACGGCGGTGGCCGCGCGCTGGCCACGGAAGTGAACGTTTACAACAGCAGCGGCGTGCCGGCGCGCACCGAGCGCAACCGCGTGGGCCGGCGGGAAATCATCGACGTGATCGTTGAAGAGTTCGCCGACAACGCCGGCCCGCTGCGGCGGCAGCTCAACTCGGTCACGGGCCTGCGCGGCCGGGGGTTGATCTGATGCCCGTCAGCTGGCCGCCCGGCTTCCCGTCACCGCTGCGGGACGACTACCGCTACGAACAGCCCGATCTGAACCTGCGCACCCCGTTCGCGCAGGGCGCGCGGGTGCGGCCGCTGTTCACCGATGGCCCGGACACCTTCAGCGTGTCCGTGCTGCTTAACGCCACGCAGTGGCGGCGCTACCAGGGCTGGCTGCGGTACGAGGCCGCCAACGGTGCCGCCTGGTTCAACCTGCGGATGCTCGCGGCCGGCGTGCTGCAGGAACGCACCGTGCGCCTGGTGGCCCCGCCGCAGTACCAGCCGGTGGGCGTGAACAGCGTGCGCGTGACCATGCCGGTGGAAACCCGCACCGGCACCACGATGAGCGCCGCCGAATATGCGGACCTGATCGACGGCATCGGCTTCGACGACTACACCCAGACGCTGCTGACCCCATCCGACACCGCCGTGCTGCTCGGCATCGACGGCGACGATGCGCCGGGCGTGCCGGTGCCGTACCTGGGCCTGTACCTGCCGGAGGGCGGTGTCATCGCGCTGGAAGGGGCGGACGGCATCGTGGCGGTGCTCGATCTGCCGCCGGGCACGTGGTTCACCGGCATGGTGCCGCGCCGCCTGCTGGCCACCGGCACGGACCCCGGCGTGATCGTCTACGGCCTGAGCCACGCCAGCGTTACCGAGCTGCCGGCCATCAGTGGCGACCGCGTGCTGCCGGTCATCGCCAGCGACACCACGGATCTGCTGATGCCGGCCGTGGGCGGGCTGTACAGCGTCACCGGCGGGCGCTTTTCCTACGCCAGCACCACCGGCGATGACGCCGTGACCCTTGCCCCGCGCAGCTGGTGGCGCGGTGCCGTGGTGAGCCGCGTGAACGCCACCGGCACCGATGCGGATTTCGAAGCCGTGGCGTTCGTCCGGCCGCTGTCCATCCCGCTGTCCGCGCTGCTGTTCAGCGATGACGGCGAGCCCTTCCTGTTCGCCGATTACGGCTCCCCTCTGGAATTCGGATCATGACGATCAATGTCAACGCCCCTTTAGCGCCGCGTGCGCTGACGGCGCTGGATGAAGCGCTGGTGAAGCTGGACGGTGATCCGCGCATGTACCGGGCGCCGCTGTCCGAATTCCTCGGCACCAACTTCGGCATGCAGGAATTCGATGTCGACGGCACCGGGCCGTACACGCTGGGCAACGAATGGAACGGCCGGTTGCTGATGGTGTTCGGCGACGGCAGCCTGCAGCGCCCCAGCGACATCACCGCCACCAGCGGCAGCGCCGCCGTGAGCGTGTCCAGCGGCATTGCCGCCAGCTACACCCGAATCATCGTCGTCTATACCTACTGAGGTAGCTCCCCATGATGCGCATCCTTCGCTCGATCCTGATCGGGCTCGTCGCGGCGTGGCCGGCGTACGGCCAGCAGCCGATCAACGCCAGCAACATCACCACCGGCACGCTGCCGATCGCCCGCATCGGCAGTGGTGCCATCGGCACCGCCAAGCTGGGCGATGACATCACCAGCTTCGGCAAGACGTTCCTCGCCGGGGATGCCGCCGCTGGCCGCAGCGGGCTGGGGCTGTCGACGCTCGCCACCACCACACCGGCCACCGGCATCGCCAGCTGGCTGAGCACGCCCAGCAGCAGCAACCTGCTGTCGGCCGTCACCGATGAAACCGGCAGCGGCAGCCTGGTGTTCAGCGTCTCGCCGACCTTCACCACGCCCACGCTGGGCGTGGCCAGCGCCACCTCGATCAACAAGCTGGCGATCACCGCACCGGCCACCTCCGCCACGCTGGCGGTGGCGGATGGAAAAACCGCGACCATCAGCAACACGCTGACGCTGGCCGGCACCGATGGCAGCACCCTGAACGTCGGCGCCGGCGGCACGCTGGGCGCGCTGGCCACCACGGTGCCCGGCAGCGGTGTGGCCACCTGGGTGGCCACGCCCACCAGCGCCAACCTGCGCGCGGCGGTCAGCGATGAAACCGGCAGCGGCGGCGGTCTGGTATTCGCCACCTCGCCCACGCTGACCACGCCGGTGCTGGGTGCGGCCACGGCTACGTCGATCAATAACGTGGCGATCACCGCGCCGGCCAGCACGGCCACGCTGACCATCGGCAGCGGCAAGACCGTCAGCCTGCCGAACTCGCTGACCGTGAGCGGCACGGATGGGTCCACGCTGGCGATCGGCACCGGCGGCACGCTGGGGACGATGGCGTATGCCAGCACGTCGAGTTATGTGTCTACCGGCACGGCGACCACGCTGCTCAACGGCAAGCTGGGCAACGTGCTGGGTGACACCACGGTGGTCACGTGGGGCTCCGTGGCAGATGGGCAGTACGTGCGCCGCAGCGGCACCACGCTGGTGGGCGATTCGGCCGGCGTGGTGTCCGCGTTCAAGCTGTCTACGCGCACGGGCAGCGAAACCAACCGGCCGTCAGCAGCGGGCAATGAAGGGCTCGCCATCCGGCTGGTGAACCTCGGCACCGGCGCGGGCTATGCCCGCAGCGTCTGGCAGGAAAGCGACGGCAGCACCTGGGCTGCGGTGAACGGCCATTACACGTTCTATCGCGGCGGGCTGGCCACGGCGATCACGCTGGCCGCCACCAGCACCGATACCGCCATTGGTCCCACCATCACCATTCCGGGCGGCCTGCTGGGGCCGAATACGCAGGTGGTGATCCGGCCGCACATTCGGGCCAGCGCCAA
>CAYPJK010000136.1:0-7260 GCA_964411025.1 uncultured Nevskia sp. | reverse complement strand
TCGTGGTGATCGTGTCGGACGGTGGGTTGGCCACGACGCCCCGTTTCAGCCGCGGCCCGGCCGGAGGGGCGAAGCCTCCGAGGCTGGGAAGTCGGCTGGAAGCGCTGATTGGACGTCATCCTCCCCAATCCGGGAGTGGAACGGCGGATGTCTCGATGCATTTTATTAGGCTCTCGCGCAGTAGACGTATGGATTCTCTTAGTGGACTTTCCAGATCCTCTATTTCGATCCACCGACCATGCACGGCATCGCATCGATGCTTGTAGAGAAATCGTACATCTTCAGAAGCTACCCTTGGAATCCAAGATGCAATGCGCTTGGCCAATGATCTTGTAACCCCAGAATCGTTCTGATCTCCGAACATGGCGTCGAGAGCACTCCAGACATTTGCCAATGCAGTGCGAGGATCGGATGTGTGGTTCCAGGTGTACGCAATATTGAACGCGAGGCCGAATCGTCGTGAGTGGGAGTGATCTCTTAGGCGCAACGCTTCCTCATAGTGAGCGCCTGCCCAAGCGATCTTTTTCTGGGAAAGCGTTGTATTGATGCCATCAACAACGATTTTTCTCGTGATGTCATCTAGAAGGCGAAAGGAAATGCTTTGATCCTTTACCGCAGCAACGGTATCCCACGAAACCGAGGAGGAGGCTGGGCAGCAGAGTGAATCAAAGCCTTGTAGTTTGAGAAGCGCTACGAAGTGCCAGGCAAGGTCGTGAGCTGCCCCCGCCTCTTGATTGAGTTCCTGTGTCTCTGTTCCCCCGACAACAACTTCCGCGGATAGTGACCCGGAGTGACGTGAAACCCCAAGATAGTCGGTATCCCGCAGGTTGGAAGCACGGCAAACATGCACAACGCCGGGAGGGTTGGTGAGCCTCCGAATCGCCAGTAGCTGAGGAATAACGTCGTAGTAGTCCTCTGCTAGAGAGCACCCATTGAGCCCGACAAAGAGGCCTGCTGTTGGAACCTGCTGCTGAATCGTCTTTGCTCGGGCCTCGGCGAGTTCGAGCGGCTTTGCCAGAGCCAAAAGCTTCTCAGTACGTTCGCGGAGGGAATTTAAAGGGGCCAGGCTCATTTCGATTCCTACCGAGTCAATATCACGGAAGCGCAGCCCTTCCAGTCAACAGTGTTGAATGATTGGCGCGGGTCAAGCTAATCACCGTCCTCATTCTCCTGCGCCAGCAGCGACTTCAGGTGATAGGTGCTGACGTCGAAGTCCCGGCTGTCAGACGCGGCGGCCAGCACTTGCGGGGCGAGGCGGGTGCGTTCTTCCTCGATCTCCGCGCGGGTGAATCCGGCGTCTTCGGCCTCGGCGAACATCTTGGCCGTCAGTCGCTTTGCGCGGTCGGCGTAGGTTTCGAGGTCGGGATTGGCGCCGGGCAGGATGTTGTCTTCGATCCAGTTGCCCGCCCACCGGAGGAAACGGTTGCTCATGGTTGCCTGCCCTGTGCGCGTGTCGAGTGCGAAGCCGGGAATCCGTCCAGCCGTTCGTGAATGCTTGCGGCGTTACCGTCAGAGACCGGACGAGCTTAGTCGATGCATCGAAAAGCAGGGATTCCTTCGCGCGTCACGTGAGGAATGGAGACAGCCGCTGTCCCGCTTTCGTGACAGCGGCCTTTCGAGGGTTGACCCGACATCCGTCGATTCGCCCGCACAAACAAGGGCTTGCTGGCTATGCTGCCGGCTCGTTCCCACGGCACGCTTACTGCTGTCCGCGCCGACCATGCGTTCACCTGTGTTCTCCCTTGTCACGCTGTCGACCGCCTGCCTGCTGATGGCAGGCTCCGTGACGGCTGCGCCGACGAAAGCACTTTCGCCGTTGGCATTGTCCTGCCAGGGCTGCCATCAGGCGGTGGTGAATGCGGCATCGATGCCGTCGCTGGCGGGCTACCCGGCGTCGAGGATCGCGGCCAGCCTGCGGGCGGCACGCGATCAGCCCGAGCCCGGTTCGATCATGGCGCGCTTCGCGCAGTACCTGACCGACGCCGAGATCGATGCACTGGCGGCGGAAATCGGCACACCCGCCGCCCGATGAACCACGCGCGCCGCCGATGGCTGCAGTCTGCTGCCCTCGCCTGTCTGGGCTCGGCCGCGCCGGGGCTGGCCTTGGCGCGGCCACGCCGCGCCAAGGCCCAAGCCCGGGTGATCGTCATCGGCGCGGGTTTTGGCGGTGCGACGTTCGCCAAGACGTTGCGGGCGCTATCGCCCCAGGTCGATGTGCTGCTGATCGACGCCCGCGCCCACTGGTGTACCGGGCCTTTCACCAACCTGGCGATCACGGGCCTCCGCAGTATCGACAGCATCAGCCGCCGCACTGCAGATATCGGTCGCGCCCATGGCGTGCGCACGCGCGTGGAAACGGTGACGGCGATCGATCCGGCGGCGATGACGGTTCGCCTCGCGGGTGGCGAGCGGCTGAAGGCCGATCGCATCGTCCTGTCGCCGGGCATCGCGATGCGCTGGGGCGCAATCGAGGGGCTGACGCCGGACAACACCGACGCGATGCCGCACGCGTGGACCGGCGACACGCAGGTGCGGGCGCTGCGCGACCGCATCGATGCGCTGGCCGACGGCGCCACGGTGCTGATCGCCGCCCCGCCGAATCCTTACCGCTGTCCGCCCGGCCCCTACGAGCGCGCCAGCCTGATCGCCGAGCATCTGCTGGCCACCGGGCGCAAGCGCTGCAAGATCCTGATCGCCGATGCCAAGGACGATTTCACCAAGCGGCCGCTGTTCCTGGCCGAGTGGGACGAACGCTATGGCGGGATGATCGAGTGGATCAGCCGCACGAAGGGGGGCGAGGTGGTGCGCGTTGATCCGGCGACCGGTGCGGTCTGGCTGCGCGATCTGGCCACGCCGATCAGCGCCGAACTGGCGTCGATCGTGCCGCCGCAGCAGGCTGCGGCGATCGCCGGTGCGGCCGTCCTGGCCGACGACTCCGGCTGGTGTCCGGTGCAGCCGCAAAATTTCGAGTCGACGCGCCATGCCGGCATCCATGTGATCGGGGATGCCGCTGTCGCCAGTCCGATGCCGAAGTCCGCCTTCGCCGCGAACTCGCAGGCCAAGCTGTGCGCGGCAGCGATAGCGGCGGCCCTCGATGGCCGTGCCGCCCCCGATGCCCGCATGATCAACACCTGTTACTCCCTGGTCGCGCATGACGCCGCGATCTCGGTTTCCGGTTTCTATTCCGCCGCCAGCGGCCGCATCGCCATCGTTTCCGAAGGGGTCAGTCCGCTGAGCCCGCCGGATGGCCTGCGGCAACGCGAGGCAGCCCAAGCCCATGACTGGTATGAAAGCATTTCGACAGACAGCTTCGGTCGCGCCCGCCGCTAAGGCCGTGGAAGCGCTGCGCGCGCAGGAGGTGCCCGGCTCGCCGTGGCATCGCTGGCTGCTGATCGTCTCGGCGATCGGCTATCTGATCTACCTGAGCACCGGGCCGGGCTACCTGCAGCTGCTGCTGCTCGACGACCCCACGTTCCTGACGCCGGCCGTGGCGGTGCTGTTCCTGATCGCGACCAGCTACATCGGCATGCTGGCCTGGGAGTTGTCGCAGCAGCACGATGCGCTGCTCGCCCACCTGGCCGGCGCGCCGATGCCGGCTCGCTCGTGGGCGGGCGACTTCCTGCGCGAACGGGCGGGCCTCGGCGGCCGCGATGCCACGCCGCTCGGTGACCTCCTGCATGAACGCATCAAGGGCCGCACGGAGCTGGGCTGGTTCTCCGCCGGGCTGCACATCAAGCTGGGCCTGCTGGGCACGGTGATCGGCTTCGTGATGATGCTGGCTTCGGTCGGCAGCGCCAACGAACTGCAGGCACAGGGTATCGATACCTTGATCCGCGGCATGGGCACTGGCATGCGGGTGTCGCTCTACCACACGATTGCCGGGCTGGTGGGCTCGATCCTGATCGGCTTCCAGATGCTGGCCATCGATCGCGCCGCCGATCGTCTGTTCGCGCTGATCATCACGCTGCCGGAGCCGCCGCCGGCGGCTGCCGAACGCGCCGCCGCCTGAGCCTTCGTTCACGACCGCCCCGCACCGATGGCCCGTAGAGGTACCAATCGTCAACACTTCGAGGTCGATCCGTTCACGGATCTGCTGTTCAATGTGCTGATGGGCTTCACGATGCTGATGTTCATGCTGTTGCTGTTCCTGAACCCGCCGTCGAAGAAGACCGGCGTAATCGACACCAAGGCCGAGTTCATCATCACCACCACCTGGCCGGATGGCTCGGAAGACGATATCGACACCTGGGTGGAAAGCGGCGACGGCGATGTCGTCTGGTTCCGTCATCCGGACTCCGGCCAGATGCATCTGGATCGCGACGACCGCGGCGCGGCCAACGACACGATTACCGTCAACGGCCAGAAGATCATCAATCCGCTGAACCAGGAAGTGGTGACCCTGCGCGGCAAGGCGCCTGGCGAGTACACGGTCAACATCAACAACTACAAGTCGAACTCCACCGGCCCGGTGCCGGTGCAGGTCAACGTCGTCAAGGTCAATCCGGTGCTGACGGTGCTGTACTACGACACCATCCAGCTGACGCGCCAGGGCGAGGAAAAGACCGCCGTCCGCTTCACCGTGCTGCCCGACGGCAGCGTGACCAACATCAACACCCTCCAGAAATCGCTGGTCAAGTCGCGCGACTGACCGCCACCACCACCGCGTACTAAACCATGTCCAAAGGCATCGTCCTGCTGTCGCTGCTGTACTTCCTGCTGGTCGTGCTGGCGCTGGCGCTGGTGATCCGCACCACGCTGCCCGCGCGGCTGAAGACCGTGCTGATTCTCGCCTTCGTCGGCATGGCGGTGGTCACCCACCACGCCTGGGAACGGCTGGCCGGCTGGCCGACCCAGCAGCCGCTGCCCGACCGTTTCCTGTATCACGCCGCCAGTGTCCGGGAGCCGAACGCCGCCACCGGCGATCCCGGCCTGATCCATATCTGGGCAACGGAACTGACGCCGGAAGGACCGGCGCCGGAGCCGCGCGGCTACGAGCTGCCGTATCAGCCGGAGGATCACAAGCAGATCCAGGACGCCCGCGAGCGGCAACGCCAGCAAGGGCTGCCACAGATCGGCCGCAAGGCCAGCGGGACCCGCAACAAATCCAATCTGGTATCGGACGCCAAGCGCAGCGCCGGTTCGGCGAACTTCACGCTGGCCGACCTGCCCGATCCGGCGCTGCCGGAAAAGTGAGGCGCACCGCCATGACCCTGCGCCTGACGCTGGCTGCATCGGCCAGCCTTCTGCTTGCCGCCTGCGGCGGCGCGCCGGATACGCCGTACTTCCCGCTGGCCGCCGGCCAGCGCTGGACCTACGAACTGCACGAAGCCAATCCGCTGGGCGAGAAGACCGAAACCTTCGAGATCACCAGCGCCGGCCCCCGTGAACGCGATGGCGAAACCTACTGGCTGCGCCGCAACAGCCTGGGCACCGAGTACTGGCTGAAGCTGGTCGACGGCAACATCGTGCGCAGCGCGCTGCGGACCACGGTGGAGATCGAGCCGCGCAACGACGCGGTGCCACGCACCGTGCTGCCGGTGGCACCCAAGCTTGGCGACAGCTGGGAACAACCGAGCCAGCCGTTCATCCTGGAGCGCGCGGTGCCGTTCCGCGAACGCTTCCTCCACCACGATTCGGTGCGCTTCACGCTGACGATGAAGGTGACCGCCGTCGATGAAGAAGTGACCGTGCCTGCCGGCACCTTCAAGCACTGCGTCAAGGCCGAAGGCGATGCGCTGATCCACGTGCTGGCCGATCCCCGCCTCGGCGGCTCGGAAGTGGTGATCCGCCACACCGAGTGGTACGCGCCGGGCGTCGGGCTGATCAAGCTGGAACGCTCGGAGCCTCTCGAAACCACGCAGATCGTAGGCGGCGAAGTGACGATGGCCTTGCAGGCCTTCGAACGCTAGAGCGACGGCGGCGGCGCGCCCGGCAGCTCCGGAACGCGCCCGCCGCTCGTCCTTACGGCGTGCCTTTCAGCGGCACTGTGGCGGACAGTCCGAGCGCCTTGGATTCCTCCGAGGTCTTCCACTTGCCGAGCTTGACCGACACCGGTACTTCAGCATCAAGGATCTGCAGCTTCTGTTCGGCCTGGAACAGCGGTTCGGTCTTGTAGGTGTCGGCATCGCGCTCCGCCACGGTCACCGTTCCGGGTGCCGGGCTGCCACCCCCACCGCCTGCGGTCAACGGACCGGGACGCAGCCGCGCGGGATCGCCGGGCAGGCTGGGTACCGACAGATCAAGCGCACCGGTCCGCGAACGCGGTGCAGCCTGTTTGCGCTTGGACGGCTTGCGGGGCTTGGCCTTGGCGGCAGCGGGTGACGTGGCGGCCGGCGCTTCGCCGGCCAGGACCGTCGACGGGGTACCGACCGCCAGTGGCAGAAACAGCGCCACGACAAGCGCGAAGGCCGGAGTCCGCCGGCGGCGAACGGCTGCGGATTCGGTCATGGCCGCCTCCATCAGAGTGAGCAGGCCTCGATGATGCGCCTGTGCGCCTCGAATTGCTGGGCGGCGGAAAGCCGCCCGGATCAGCGGCGCGAAACCGGTTGCCAGTGGTTCGAAGATCCTGCCGCCGCCCGACCGGGCGCGACAACGCAGGTCAGGATGCCGCGCCGATCACCGCTGCTTCCTGGGTCTTCACCGGCTTGCTGCCGGCCCGCGCCTGCAGTTCCAGCTGGCGGCGCACCCGGGCGGCATCGGCGTAGCGGGTCATGGTGCCGTTGGAATCGAGGAACACCATCAGCAGCCGGCGGCCGAGCACCGTCGCATGCATGATCAGGCAGCGGCCGGCCTCGTTGGTGAAACCGGTCTTCTGCAGGTCGATCTTCCAGTCGCTGCTGGTGCTGCGAACCAGCCGATTGCTGTTGACGAAGGTCAGCATCCGGCCCTTCACCTTGACGTCCGCTTCCGGCTGCGTCGAATAGGCACGCAGCAGCGGCTTGGCATGGGCGGCGCGAATCAGGTGCTGAAGATCACGCGCGGTCGATTGGCTGCCGTTCGACAGGCCGGCGGTGTCGGCGAAACGGGTGTGCATCATGCCGAGCGCGCGCGCCTTCTCGTTCATCGCCGCGATGAACGCCGTGCGGCCACCGGGAAAGTGACGGCCCAGTGACTTGGCGGCGCGGTTTTCTGACGACATCAGCGCCAGCAGCAGCATCTCGTCGCGGCGCAGTTCGGTGCCGACGGCGAGACGCGAATGCGTGTGGCGGTCGGTGTCGACGTCTTCGGGCCCGATTTCCAGCACCTCGTCGAGCGGCAGGC
>CAYPJK010000135.1:4865-7273 GCA_964411025.1 uncultured Nevskia sp. | reverse complement strand
CGCCAGGCCCATCGCCACCGCCACCAGCACGCTGCTGGCAACGATGGCGAGGAACAGCTTGGCGGTGATGCCGGGCTTGAACATGGGCGCAGCGTGGCAGGGAAGGCGGCCTATTTCCGCTGCTGCGCGTGAGGATCACAAGGCCCGCCCGGCCGATTCCACGAGAACTCCACGATTGGCCGGGCCGGCGGGGCCGCTTCCACCAAGCCTGCATCGTCTCTGCACATTCGACGCGCACAGTGCCGCCCATGCCGGTTGCCGTTCCTGCGACCGCGCAATTCCCACACGTCTTCCAGGGCTGGCCTGACACCATGAGCGCATCCACCACCGTCCCGGCGCGCCGCCGCCTTCGCCGCTGGAGCCTTGCGGCTGCTGCGCTGCTGCTGGTGCTGGCAGCGGCGGCTGCGGTCTGGCAACGCACGAAGGCGGCCGATCCAGCTGCCAGCCTGCGCTTCGCCACCGTCGAACGCGGCAACCTGGAAAAGACCGTGACGGCGGTCGGCTCGCTGAAAGCCAAGAACTACGTCGATGTCGGCACCCAGGTCTCCGGCCGGGTGCTGAAGATTCACGTCGAGATCGGCGACAAGGTGGCCAAGGGCGAGCTGATTGCCGAGATCGATCCGACCGTCTACGCCTCGACGGTCGCCAAGGACCGCGCCAACCTCGACAACCTGCGTGCCCAGCTGGCCCAGCGCGAGGCCGAGCAGGTGCTGGCCGATCAGCAGGCCGCCCGCAACGGCCGGCTGGCACTGGGTAACGCCGTCAGCCAGGACGTGGTCCAGCAGGCCGAGGCGGCAGCGCGGGTCGCGGCAGCCTCGGTACATTCGGTCAAAGCCCAGATCAAGGCTGCCGAAGCAACGCTCGAAGGCGATCTCGCCAATCTCGGCTTCACCAAGATCTACGCGCCGATGGACGGCACCGTGGTGGTCCAGGACACCCGCGAAGGCCAGACGGTGAATTCGGTGCAGTCGGTCGCGGTGATTGCCCAGGTTGCCAATCTCGACGTGATGACGGTCTGGGCGCAGGTTGCCGAAGCCGATGTCGGCAGCATCCGGCCGGAGATGCCGGCCTACTTCACGACGCTCGGCGCGCCGGAGCGGCGCTGGCAGGGCACGGTGCGGCAAGTGCAGCCGACGCCGACCACCACCAACGACGTGGTGCTCTACAACGTGCTGGTCGACGTCGACAACCGCGAACGCGCGCTGCTGCCGGCGATGACCGTGCAGGCCTTCTTCGTGCTGGCCGAGGCGAAGGACGCGATCCTGGTGCCGCTGGGCGCGCTGAAGCCGGACCCGGACGCACGCCGTCCGAATGGCGCCGCCGGCGCTTCCGGCCCGGAAGCCGCCGGTGCTGGCGATCGCCCGCGGCGCAGCAGGGAAGACGGCGAGCGGCCGCGGCGCCACCAGCCGGCGGCCGGCGACAGCGCTGCGCCGATGATCGCAGGGGGCACACCTGCAGCCGACGGCGAGAACGGCAAGGCGGCCGGCGAGGGCGGCGCATCCACCGATGCGCCGCGCGGCCCGCGTCGCGGCCGGCCGTGGCGGGTGCAGGTGAAGGCGGCCGACGGCAGCCTCGTCTGGCGGCAGGTGCGGGTCGGCCTGGCCACCCGGACCGAAGCCGAGGTGCTGTCCGGTCTGGAAGTCGGCGAGGAGATCGTGGTCGGCGAGAAGGGCAGTGCCACGACGGCGGCCGGTGGCAGCGGTGCCCGTGCCGCGCCCCGCGTGCCCGGCGGCATGGGGCCGCGGCTGTGATCAGCGGCGTTCCGCCGGTGACCGTCGACGTACCGCTGCTGCAGCTCGACGACGTCGCCCGGATCTACGCTGGCGGCGACGGTTCCGAGGTGCGGGCGCTTGACGGCGTCACGCTGTCGATCGCCAGCGGCGAGTTCGTCGCGATCATGGGTCAGTCGGGCTCCGGCAAGTCGACGCTGATGAATCTGCTCGGCTGCCTCGATACCCCGAGCCGCGGCCGTTACCGGGTGCGCGGCATCGACGTCTCGACCCTGGAGAAAGATGCGCTGGCCGCGCTGCGCCGCGACTGCTTCGGCTTCGTGTTCCAGCGCTACAACCTGATGAGCACGATCACCGCCGCCGAGAACGTCGAACTGCCGGCGATCTATGCCGGCACGGCGAAGGCGCAGCGGGTGCAGCGGGCAGCGGCGCTGCTCGGCCAGCTTGGCCTTGGCGAGCGGCTCGGCCACCGGCCGAACCAGCTGTCCGGCGGCCAGCAGCAGCGGGTATCGATCGCCCGGGCCCTGATGAACAACGCCGAGGTGATCCTCGCCGACGAGCCGACCGGCGCGCTCGACAGCAAGAGTGGCGAGGAAGTGCTGGCGCTGCTCAAGCGCCTGCACGGCGACGGCCGGACCATCATCCTGATCACCCACGACGCCAAGGTTGCGGCGCATG
>CAYPJK010000135.1:0-4855 GCA_964411025.1 uncultured Nevskia sp. | reverse complement strand
GGGTGATCCAGATCAGCGATGGCCGCATCGTCGACGACAGCGGTGCCCGGCGCCGGACGGCGATGACCCGCGACACCGCGCCGGAGCGCCGTCATCCGCACTGGCTGCCGGACCTTGGCGAAGCGGTGAAGATGGCCTTGCACTCGCTGCGCGGCAACCTGTTCCGCTCGGCACTGACCCTGCTCGGCGTGGTCATCGGCGTCGCGGCGGTGGTGACCATGCTGGCGATCGGCAACGGCAGCAAGGCGCAGGTGATGAAGAGCATCGAGTCGATGGGCAGCAACCTGCTGCTGATCCAGCCCGGCGCGCCCGGCACCCGGCCAAGCGGCGAGCTGGCGATGCTGAAAGAGTCGGATGCCGAGGCGGTCCGCGAACTCGACGGCGTCGCCGCGGTGTCGCCGCAGCGGCAGTCCCGGCAAACGCTGCGCTACGGCAACATCGACTACAAGAGCAACGTCGCCGGCGTCTGGCCGACCTGGACCCGGATGCAGGACTGGAAGCTGTCCGACGGCGTGTTCGTCAGCGATGAGGACGTCAAGACCTACGCACCGGTGATCGTGCTCGGCGCCACCGTGGCGCGGAACCTGTTCCCGGATTTGGCCTCGCCGGTCGGCCTTTACGTGCTGGTCGGCAAGGTGCCGTTCCAGGTGGTCGGCGTGCTCGCCGCCAAGGGCGCCAACGCCTTTGGCTCGGACATGGACGATGTCGCGCTGATTCCGCTGTCGACCGGCTTCGCCCGGGTGTTCGGCAAGCGCTTTCTCGGTGGCATCAACGTCAAGCTGGCCAGTGCCGAGGTCGCCGACAGCACCGAAGCGGCGATCACCGAACTGCTGGCCGCCCGCCACGGCACCATCGACTTCCAGGTGCGCAGCACCAGTTCGCTGATGGAAATGGCGACCACCACGCAGAACACGCTGACCTTGCTGCTGGGATCGGTGGCGTTCATCTCGCTGCTGGTCGGCGGCATCGGGGTGATGAACATCATGCTGGTCAACGTCACCGATCGGACCCGCGAGATCGGCGTGCGCATGGCCACCGGCGCCCGCACCAGCAACATCCTGCTGCAGTTCAACACCGAGGCGCTGGTGATCTGCGGCATCGGCGGCGTCATCGGCGTGCTGCTCGGCATCGCCGCTGCGCTGGTCGCCGAAGCGCTCGGCAGCAAGGTGGTGTACACCGGCGCCCCGGCGCTGTTCGCGTTCGCCTCTGCCTTCATCACCGGCCTGCTGTTCGGCTATCTGCCGGCACGCAAGGCTGCCCACCTCGATCCGGTCGTCGCGCTGGCTTCCGAATAGCGCATCACCCCGCCCATCCGCCATGAACGCCTTCCGATTTTCGCTCGCCGCCAGCCTTGCGCTGCTGCTCAGTGCCTGCAGCATGACGCCGGCGATGACCCGGCCCGACCTGCCGGTGCCGGCGCACTATGCGCAGGCCGAGGCGCCCGGCCAGACCGGCGCGAAGGCCGTCGACGCCCAGTGGTGGCAGCGTTTCGGCAGCCCGGAGCTGGACCAGCTGATCGCCGAGGCGCTGGCCGCCAACCACGATCTGGCGGCAGCCGTTGCCCGCATCGAGCAGTCGCGCGCCAGCGCCCGGGCGGCGCGTGCAGCGCTGCTGCCGACGGTCAGCGCCTCGGCATCGGCGTCGACCAGCCTGCGCGACGGCGACAGCGGTGACGAAGCCAGCGGCGCGACCCTGAGCGCCGCCTACGAACTGGACCTCTGGGGCCGCAACGCCGCCGCCGCAGCGTCGGCCCAGGCCCGCCTCGACGCCAGCCGCTACAGCCGCGACGCGGTGGCGCTGGTGCTGCAGGGCGATGTGGCGAGCAACTTCTTCCAGATTCTGGCGCTCAAGGACCGGCTCGTGCTGACCGAGGAGAACCGCGCTGCCGCCGCCGAGCTGCTGCGTCTGGTGCAGCTGCGTTTCGACAACGGCGCCGCCAACGCGCTGGAACTGGCACAGCAGAAGACCGCGTTGCTGAATATCGACGCGACGCTGCCGGCGCTGCGCCTGAGCCTGGAGCAGAGCCACCACGCGCTGGCCGTGCTGCTGGCGCGGGCGCCCGGGGGCTTCACGGTGGCCACCGCGTCGCTGGCGGGTATCGCCTCGCCGGTGATCGCCGTCGACGCGCCGTCCAGCCTGCTGCTGCAACGGCCGGACATCCGGGCCGTGGAAAGCCAGCTGATTGCCGCCAATGCCGACATCGGTGTGGCCCGCGCCGCGCTGCTGCCGAGCCTGTCGCTGTCGGCCTCGGCGGGCCTTGATGGCCTGATCACCAGCGGCAGCAGCAGCCTGCTGTCATTGGCGGCCTCGCTGACCCAGCCGATCTTCAACAGCGGGCGCCTGCAGAGCCAGGTGAAGCTCGCCGAGGCGCAGCGTCAGGAACTGGTCGAGAACTACGCCCAGACCGTGCTGCTGGCGCTCAAGGATGTCGAGGACAACCTGGTCGCGGTCGGCAGCAACGATCGGCGTGCGGCGCTGCTGACGCAGTCCACCGAACAGGCGCGGCTCGCCTACCAGTTGGCCCGCACCCGCTACGACGCCGGTGCCGACGACCTGCTGACCCTGCTCGATGCCCAGCGCACCCGGCTCACGGCCGAAGACAGTCTGGTGCAGGCCGGGCTGGCCCGGCAGACCGCCGCGATCGGCCTGTTCAAGGCACTGGGCGGCGGTTACTGAGTCGTCGACGCGGCGGCTCGCTAGAACGACAAACCCCCGCCGTGGCGGGGGGTTGTCGTGACGCGAGGCAGGCTCAGAACGGGATGTCGTCGTCCTCGAGATCGGCGGCTGGCGCGGCCTGCGGCTGCGGCGCCGGACGGCTCGGCGCCGGGCGCGACGCCGGGCCGCTGCTGCGTGCCGGCGGCATCTGGCTGTAGCCATCGTCCATGCCGCCGCCGGCGCCACCGCCACGGCCATCGAGCATCTGCATGTCGTTGACGTTGATCTCGGTGATGTAGCGCTCCTGACCTTCCTTGTCGGTGAACTTGCGGTAGCGCAGCGAACCTTCGACGTAGATCTTCGAGCCCTTCTTCAGATACTGGCCGGCGATCTCGGCGAGCTTCCGGGTGATCACCAGGTTGTGCCACTCGGTGCGTTCCTTCTTCTCGCCCGAGCCCTTGTCGTTCCACGATTCCGACGTCGCGAGCGTGAGGTTGCAGAACGCGTCGCCGTTCGGGAAGTACTTGACCTCGGGGTCTTTCCCGATGTTGCCGATCAGAATGACCTTGGTGACGCCGCGTGCCATGTTGCCTCCGTGCTGCTCAAGTCGTGGGGTGCTGCCGGGGTGCGGCGAGCGGTTCTTCGCTGGCCTGCAGGCCGAACGCCATTATCAGCCAGATCGCGGCCAGCGCGGCGACCAGGCCGTAGGTGCCGGCCAGGCCCCAGCGGCCCAGCGCCAGGCCGCCAAGCGAACCGCCGGCGAAGCCACCGAGGAACTGCGCGCTGGAATAGACGCCGAGCGCTGCGCCCTTGCGCTCAGGCGGTACCCGCCGCGAGATCATCGACGGCAGGGCGCCTTCCAGATAGTTGAACGCGGCGAAGAACAGCAGCAGCGCAAGCAGCAGGCCAGGCACCGACATCCACAGCTCGATCGCCAGCAGCATCGACAGGCCGATCAGCGCCACCGCCGCGATGTACGCCGCGCGGCCCAGCCGCCGCCGCTCCACCACCCGGAACAGTGCGAACACCGGCACCAGCGACAGCACCAGCAGCGGCAGCCAGACCTTCCAGTGCTGCTCGCCGGGCAGCGCCAGCGTCGATTTCAGTGCCAGTGGCGAGGCGACGAACACGGCGGTCATCGCCGCGTGCAATAAGAAGATGCCGGCGTCGAGCCGCAGCAGTTGCGGATCCACCAGCGCGGCACGCAGCGATGCAGTCTGGCCGTCCGCCGGCAGCCTCGGCGCCACCGGCAGCCCCCAGATCACCAGCGGGATGCCGAGCGCGGCCAGCAGCGCGGTCAGATCGAAGATGCCCGGCACGCCGACCCAGCCCGCGACCAGCGGGCCGAGCACCAGCGCGACGATGAACGACACGCCCATGCCGGCGCCGAGGATGGCCATTGCCGTACTGCGGACCTGCGGCCGGGTGACGTCGGCCAGCCAGGCCGAAGCGGCACCGGAAATCGCCCCGGCCCCCTGCAGCGCGCGGCCGGCCATGATCCAGTGGATGTCGTCGGTGGCCCCGGCCAAGGCGCTGCCGAGCGCGAACAGCGTCAAGCCGCCGACCATCACCGGTTTGCGGCCGATGCGGTCGGACAGCCAGCCGAACGGAATCTGCAGCGCTGCCTGCACCAGTCCGTACAGACCTACCGCCAGTCCGGCCTGCGCTGCCGTGGCCGGCACCGGCAGTTCCCGCGCATAGAGCGCAAACACCGGCAGGATCATGAACATCCCGAGCATGCGCAGCGCATAGATCACGCTGAGGCCGGCGGTGGCGCGGATTTCGTCGCGGTTCATTGCAGGAGGGTGCGGCAGTCGCGCGCCGGGGCGCGGAGGATCGGGAGATGGGGAGGCATGGGCGTGGTGGGACGAACGGCTTCGTCGTGATGGCGGGTGGTCGGCGCGGTTCCGGCGGCGATGGCGGAACGTCCGAAAGCCTGGCCGATCAGTCAGCAACGGGCGTGCCGCTACTATATCCGGCCCCCACCGCCTTCAGCGCCGGTTCGCCGTCGCAACCCCCGGACGCGCCCGCCCGCCTCGATGAAAGTCGTTTTCCCGTACATCGCCCAGACGCACCAGATTCCGCACAGCCTGCCGATCGCCGCCGAACTGGCGCTGCAGCGGCCGGACTGGGACATCCGCCTGGTCTGCTCGTCCGACGCGCAGGAGCGGGTGGTTCGCCGGCTCGTGGCGCTGTACCC
>CAYPJK010000134.1:0-7312 GCA_964411025.1 uncultured Nevskia sp. | reverse complement strand
TCGCCGCCGCCGGCAGCGGATTCCGGGCGACGGACTCCAACGACCTCTTAGGCTTCGGCGGCAATCCGGACCTCGACCCGGTTCGCTCGCTGAATCTCGAAGTAGGCGTCCGCCAGCGCTGGGGCACGTTCCAGACCTGGGACCTGCGGGCCTTCCGTACCCGCTATCGGGATCTGATCAGCGTGCAGTTCGACCCCGCGAACGACGCCAACATCGATTTCGGCTTCCGCGCCGTCAATGTCGACCGCGCCAAGAACGCCGGCCTCGAAGCCACCTACCGCTATGCCGACGGCCTGTGGTCCGGCACCCTGAGCGGCATCATCCAGAACCCGAAGGACCGCTCGGACGACAGCCCGCTGCTGCGCCGCGCGCGCCGCAGCATCACCGCGCAGCTGCGCCGCGACCTCGGCAACGTCTATCTGGCAACTGACGTGCTCGGCACTTCCGACCGTGCCGATGTCAGCGCCGTGACCGGCGCACCGACCAAGGATTCCGGCTATCTGCTGTGGAATCTCGGCGCAGGCGTCAAACTCCCGCATGGCTTCTCGTTGGCCGCGCGGCTGGAGAACCTGCTGGATCGCGACTACCAGACCGCGGCCGGCTACCGGCAGCTCGGCCGCGCCGTCTACGGCACGCTGCGCTGGGAACAACGCTAGCCACCATCCGACCGCAGGCCGGCGCTACCCGCCGGCCTGCCCGCTCGACAAGGACTGACTGCACCATGGGCAACCGGCTTTCGAAGATCGTCACCCGCACCGGCGACAAGGGCACCACCGGCCTTTCGAGCGGCGAACGGGTGCCGAAGACTCACCTGCGCGTGCAGGCGATGGGCGATGTCGACGAACTGAACTGCTGCATCGGCCTGCTGCTGGTGCAGCCGCTGCCGGACGACGTCCGCGGGCCGCTGGCGCAGACCCAGCACGAACTGTTCGATCTCGGTGGCGAGCTGTCGATGCCCGGCTTCGAGCTGGTCAAGCCGGGCTATCTGGCGCGCATCGATGCCGAGATCGAGCGCCTCAACGAGGCGCTGCCGCCGCTCAAGGAATTCGTGCTGCCGGGCGGCAATCCGTCCGCCGCTGCCGCGCATCTGGCGCGGGCGGTGGCCCGGCGCGCCGAACGTGCGGTGTGGTCGGTGAAGGCCGACGACGCCTCGGTCAGCGATCTGGTGCCGCAGTATCTCAACCGCCTGTCCGACTACCTGTTCGTCTGCTGCCGCGTGCTGGCCCGCCTCGACGGCGGCCAGGAAGTCAGTTGGAAGCGCAGCGAACCCTGAACGAACCTGGCGGGCACGATCTCGGAAACAGTCCCGGCAAGCGGTGGTCCTCGACGTCGCGTTACATCACATAGGGGGGGTCGGTTTTACGACTGACGTCTTCTTCGCCTCCGGCATCCAATGACGCTGCAACGGCGAGAATGAATTCTCGGCAATCTACGTCACCGTGATACTGGCGAGTAGGAGGCAATCGTGGAAAACCAATGGATCCGAAGAGGCCGCAACATCCTGCGCATGAGCTGCGTGGTGGGGGCCGGCATCTGTTGCGGCACTGCCGCTGCGGAAACCAGCTTTCTATCCGTCAACCCCGCCAGTACCAACGCCGGCAGCCCCGGGGCTGTCCTGAACTTCACGGTCACCCGGAGCGGTGACCTCGACTATCCCGCTGTCTTCAATTACCGGACAGCGGACGGCAGCGCACTGGCCGGCCGCGACTACACCGCGGTCTCCGGGCAAGCGATCATCGCTGCGGGAGATACCAGCACCACGATCTCGGTGCCGGTGGTCGCCAGTGCGGCGGTCCAGCCCGATCGGCAGCTGTCGCTGGTCTTGTCGAAGATGTTCGGTTTAGGGCCACCAGCCGCATTCAACGACATCGTCGATTTCGCCAGCTTCGATCCCGGAATGGCGACGGCGGCTGCAGATTTCAATGGCGATGGCCGGCTCGATCTGGCCGTGGAAGCCAATCTTGGTGTTTCGATATTCCTCAACGTCACTCCGGCGGGCTCAACAGTGCCGAGCTTCGCTACGCCGATCGCGTTACCGGTCACGGTATCGAGCGGTCAGCTTCTGAATGTTGTTAGCGCTGATTTCAATGCGGATGGTCGCCCTGATTTGCTGTTCATCGCGCAAGGCAACGTCGCCACGGTCCTAATCAACACGACGCCGCGCGGCGCATCGACGCTCAGCTTCGGGCCCGCAGCCCGTCATCCGGAAGCGGTCGAGCCTCGAATCGCTGACTTCAACCTCGATGGGCGACCCGACGTCCTGCTCGGACTCGGCTTCCGGCCCGAACTGCTGATCAACGTAACGGCAGCTGGCGCCTCAAGCGCAGCGTTCGCGCGGTCGCCGCTGCCGGCGATCGAGCCCGTGTCGCCTCAGACAGCGGCCGTCGCTGACGTCAACGGCGATGGCCGTACCGATTACCTCTATGGCGTCTGCAGTCCGCTTCCAGCCAGCTGTGGCGTTCGTGTGGCGATCAACACCATGGCGCCCGGAAGCACGGGCGCCAGCTTCATCGATGGCGGGCTGTTTCCGACCGGTGTGGAACCGAGGCGCATTGTCGCTGCGGATCTCAACACTGACGCCCGCATCGACATCGCAGTTGCGACTTCGCAGTCGCGTGCGGTGACCGTTCTGCTCAACAGCGCGGCTGTCGGCGCACCGCTCGCCTTTGCAGCTGCCGTCAATTACAAACTCTTCGCCGAACCAGTTGCCCTGCTGGCCAGAGATTTCAATGGCGATGGACGCAATGACCTGCTGGTGACCTTGCGCTCGCGCCCTGACCTTGGCGAAGTGACACGACCCGCTGCAATTCTCGAAAACGCCACGGCTTCCGGTGCTTCCAGTGTCCGCTTTATCCGTCGCGACGGACCACTGCTGGGTCAATTCCCCTCGGCACCAACGCTCGGAGATTTCAACAACGACGGCGTGCTCGATATCGCCAGCGTCACCCCGAACTTTGGCTCGGCGTCCGAATCCCTTGGCGTTGCCGTCGGCCGCCGGCCGATTGACGGAGCAACGCTTGCGCTGGCCAATGTCGGCGCGTTGTCCGGCGGACAGCGGTTGGTGACGAGCATCACCAACGGAGACTTCAACGGTGACGGCAAACCAGACCTCGCCGGACTTGACTACCAAGTACCGAGCTCGCCGGTCGCGCAGCTGTATGTCCTGTTGAATACAGCCATACCCGGTGCCGACGCTTTTGGCTTTTCCGCTGCCACGACCCTTGCACTGCCGGCGAGCATCGCACGCGCGGTGGTCAGCGCTGACTTCAACCTCGACGGACGCGCTGATCTAGCGACCGCCAACGGCAATGCCAACACGGTCTCGATCGTCCTGAACGACACCGCAGCGGGAGCGGTCTCGGCGAATCTGCGCCTGGATACCAACGTCGCCACGGCAGCCAATCCGTTCTCGCTGGCAAGCCTCGACATCAACAGTGATGGCAAGCCGGATCTCGCGAGCGCCAACGCCGACACTCGAACGATCAGCCTGCTGGTCAACACCACGACGCCTGGTGCGTCCGGCACGAGCTTCGTACGAACGGATACGCCGGCAATCGGCTGTTGCGCTGACGGCATCGCCGCCGGCGACGTCAACCTGGATGGCCGCAGTGATATTGCGCTGGCCTTGCTCAACTCGAATCAGGTGACCTTGCTGCTGAACCGAACCCCTGCAGGTTCGCTGACGCCTGCAGGCAACGTCCAGACGCTGGCAATCCCCGACGGGCCAAGCGCTGTCGCGCTTGTCGATCTCAACGGCGATCGGCGCGTCGATATTGCCGTGACGCATGCAAACGCCAATGCAGTATCGGTGCTGCTCAACACCACGCCGCCGACCTCGAACGCGGCAACCTTTGCCGTTCCGGTTCGGTACCCCGTGGGGCGCTATCCGGCCGCCATCACTGCCGCTGATCTGGATGGCGATGGCAGGCCGGAGTTGCTGGTGGGCTTTCAGCAGACCGATCAGGTGCATGTGCTCCGCAATGACACATCGTCGGGCGCCACCACACCGAGCTTCACCACCATTGCCACACCCCAGTCACTGGGACCGACAAGCTTGGCGGTGGCCGATTTCACACTCGACGGGGATATCGACATCGCGACCGCCACGTCGAACTTCTACTCGGACATTGGCGGCATCCTGAATGTCCGCCACAAGGTGATGAGCAGCGATGGTCGGAATAGCCAACGGGCTATCGGCGTGATCCGCTATTCATCGCCCTGACAGTGCAAGCGCGGCGGACGCGCGAAGAGTGTGTACCGAGGTTTCGTCGCCGACTCGGCTGCCAGCTGATTGGTCCGCTGGAAGCACAGCGACCCGGCCCGATCAGGGCGAAACCGCCTTGATCGGATCGCGGTAGTCAGCCGGGTTGCGGCGCTCGCCGAGCACCGGCGGCACGCCCGGGCGGGCGTCGGGCTTGGCGTCGAAATCCTTCTGCTGTTCGAGAAAGGCCTTCTGCTCGTTGGTCAGCTTGTTGGCGTCCTTGGGCAGCGAGTCGTACCAGGCGCGCAGTTTCTCGAGCCGGTCCAGCTCCCGCTGCTGATCGGTGCCGAGTCCCGGCAGCTGCTTGATCTGGTTGCGGCGCTTGCGGTCACCTTCGGTGAGCGGATCGAGTTCGCCCTCGACCTTCACTTCGGGCAGCTTCTGCATCGGCGCGGTGTGCTCGCCGTCCTTCTCCTTGCCTGCTTCCGGCACCGCCTGCGGCGCACCCGCCAGACCCTGACCGTCCTTCAGAAGGAACTGCGCTTCAGCCGACAGCGAAGCCGCCAGCCAGCCGGCCGCGATCGTGCGCGTGACGAGGGCGCGGGAACGCCGAAGCTGACGCGGGAACTGGTTCATGGCAACGGGAATCCGGGCTGGGGAATGATGGGACTGTACCGCAGCTTTAATGACCGGCGGCCGGCTGGGCCGAGGCCTGCGGCGCGCGGATCAGCGGCAGCAGCAACAGCACGCCGGCCATCAGCATCGCGATCAGCGCGAACAGGTCGCCGAAGGTCATCACCGCAACCTGCTGCTGCATCTGCTGGGCCAGCAGCGCCCGCGCGCCGGATTCGCTGCCGGTGATCGCCAGACCGCGGGCCAGCATGTCCTGCACCGGCCGATGGCCGGCGCGCAGCGATTCGTCGAGCATCTGCCAGTGCAGCCAGCTGCGTTCGTTGATCAGCGTGTTGACCAGGGCCAGCCCGAGTGCACCGCCGATGTTGCGCATCACGTTGAACAGGCCGCTGGCGTTCTTGACCTCGGCCGCCGGCAAGGTACCGAGCGCGATGTTGGTCATCGAGAACATGCAGAGCAGGAAGCCGCTGCCGCGAAACACCTGCGGCACGATGAACTCGACGGCGCTCCAGTCGGCGGTCAGCTTGCTGTTCAGCCAGGCGCCGATCATCACGTTGACCAGGCCCATGCCGAGCATCGCCTTGTGGCTGATCACCCGCGAGAGGCGGCCGGCCAGCGGCGCGGTCAGGAACATCGCGGCCCCCTGGGCAATCATCACGTGGCCGATCTGCAGGCTGTTGAAGCCGCGCACCTGGCCAAGGAACAGCGGCGTCAGGTAGACCAGCGTGTAGAGGCCCATGCCGACCGCCATCGCCAGCATCGTGCCGAGCGCGAAGTTGCGGTTGGCGAACGCCCGCAGGTTCACGATCGGGTGAGTGGCCGTGAACATGCGATGGAAGAACAGCACGCCACCGATTGTCGCGATCACCGCACAGGCAGCCACCGAATCCTGGGCGAACCAGTCGTTGCGCGGGCCTTCGTCGAGCGTGTATTCGAAGCAGCCGAGAAACACCGCCATGTACGCCAGACCGCGCAGGTCGATGGTTTTCAGAAGCGCAGGCTGCGGCTGGTCGATGCGTACCAGCCTCCAGACCGCGTAGCCGACGCCAAGGCCCGGCAGCACGTTGATCAGGAACAGCCAGTGCCAGGAAAACGAGGCGGTCAGCGTGCCGCCGATGGTCGGACCGATCGACGGCGCCAGGGTTGCGGTGAGGCCGAACAGCACCTGCGGCAGCACCCGCTTCTCGGCCGGGAACATGATGAAGATCGAGGCCGAGGTGGTCGGGATCATGCCGCCGCCGAGAAAGCCCTGCAGCACCCGGAAGACGATCATCGACTCCAGGTTCCAGGCGGTGGCGCAGGCGGCGCTGGCCAGCGTGAAGCCGATGGCCGAGATGGTGAAGTACACGCGCGTCGACAGCAGACGGGACAGGTAGCCGGACAGCGGAATCGCGATCACCTCGGCAATCAGGTACGAGGTCTGCACCCACTGGATCTCGTCGGCGCTGGCCGACAACCCGGCCTGCAGCTGGTTGATCGACGAGGCGACGATCTGGATGTCCAGGATCGCCATGAAGTTGCCGAACATCATCGCCAGGTAGCCGAACCAGGCGAGGCGGGCACGCGGATCGGCGACGGCGTTCATGGGTGACGCGACGCGGCTCAGTGTGCGGTGCTGCGGGTGTCGACACGGGCTTCCACCGACAGCCCCGGACGCAGTCGGTCGGCCAGTGCGTGGCCTGGCTCCAGCGCGATTCGCACCGGCACCCGCTGGACGATCTTGGTGAAGTTGCCGGTTGCGTTCTGCGCCGGCAGCAGCGCCCATTCGGCGCCGGACGCCGGCGAGAAGCTGTCGACCCGGCCGTGCAGCGGCTGGCCCGGGAACGCGTCGATTTCCAGTTCCACCGGCTGGCCGGGCTGCATCGCGCGCAGCTGGGTTTCCTTGAAATTGGCCTCGACGTAGAGCCGATCCAGCGGCACCAGCGACAGCAGCCGCTGGCCGGGCTGCACGCGCTCGCCGAGCCGTGCGGACAGGTCGCCGACGGTGCCGGCTACCGGCGCCTTGAGGCTCGTTGCCGCGAGATCGATTTCGGCCAGGTTCAGCTGCGCTTCGGCGGCGGCAACCGCCGCCTCGAGCCGCGCACGGCTGGAGTCACTGAGGGTGCTCAGCGCCCGTTCGGCGGCCTGAACGGCAGCGGCAGCGCGGGCGACACCGGCCGTGGCGTTCTGGTGTGCGGCCTCGGCGTTGTCGAGCCGCTGGCGGGTGGCGACGCCATCGCGCAGCAGGCTGCGTGCGCGTTCCAGTTCCTGCGCGGTCTGTCGTTCGCTGGCGCGGGCGGCGAGCAGCTGGGCGCGGACTTCGCTGATCGCGGCGTCCTGCTGGCTGCGCTGCTGGCCGTTGCCGGCCAGGGCGGCGCGCGCCTCGGCCACCGCAGCACGGGCGCTGTCGACGCGGGCAGCGTAGTCGCGGCGATCGATTTCCAGCAGCAGGTCGCCGGCGGCCACCGTCTGGTTGTCGCGCACCTTCAGCGCCACGAT
>CAYPJK010000133.1:0-7347 GCA_964411025.1 uncultured Nevskia sp. | reverse complement strand
GAGACCGAGCACCCAAAACACCTTGCCGTGCTCGCCCATGAAGCGTTTGCGGGCCAGCTTCAGCGAGCCGGCATCGCCGGTCACCAGCAGCGTCTCGACCGCCTGCGCCGCCAGATCGCCGCCCAGCATCGCGTAGTAGATGCCTTCACCGGACGCCGGGGCGACCACGCCGGCCGCGTCTCCGGCCAGTACCAGGTCACGGCCGTTGTCCCAGCGCTTCAGCGGCTTCATCGGGATCGGCGCGCCTTCGCGGCGCAGCGTTTCGCAGGCTGCAAGACCCGTGCTGGCGCGCAGGCTGCTGACCGAACCGCGCATCGAGAAGCCCTTGTGGGCGCTGCCGGTTCCGACGCTGACGGTATCGCCGTGCGGGAAGATCCAGGAATAGAAATCCGGCGACAGCGCGCCCCGGTAGATCACGTCGCAGCGGCGGGCGTCGTAGTCGAGCCCGTCGGCGACGGCAGCGGCTTTCGGCGCGCGGATGATCTCGTGATAGGCGAACACGAACTTCATCCGCTCCGCCCCCTTGACCTGCTGGCGGGCCAGTAGCGAGCGGGCACCATCGGCGCCGATCACGGCCGTGGCGCGCACCGATTCGAGCGTGCCGTCCGGCCGCCGGTAGTGGATGCAGGCAACGCCGTCGGCATCGCGGCTCATCGATTCGAAGTGGCCGGTCCGGCGCACCGCGCCATGCGTTTCGGCACGCTGCCGCAGCCATTCGTCGAAGGCCGCGCGATCGACCATGCCGACGTAGCCGTTGTCGATCGGGATGTCGACGTGCTTGTCCGACGGCGCCACCATCCGCGCCGAACCGATCCGCGCCACCAGCAGGTGGTCGGGAATCTGGTAATCGCGGATCGCGCGCGGCGGAATTGCGCCGCCACAGGGCTTGATGCGCCCCGCCCGGTCGAGCAGCAGCACGCGGCGGCCGCTGCGGGCCAGTCGGTCGGCGGCAGTGGCGCCCGAAGGTCCGCCACCGACCACCACCACTTCAAAGCGTTCGATATCGGTCATCGTTCATGCCTGGCTGGCCAGCGGCGCGCCGGTCGTTGATGTCGCGCTGGAATGTCGCGAAGCCGGCGCGGTCGTCAGCCGTGACGCGAGCCGGGCGGCGGCAAGAAACATCAGCGCCTCGGCCGCAAACACCAGCGCATAAGCGGGTCCGTCCATGCCGATGGCGGCTCGTGCGAGATCGCTGGCCGCAGCACCGGCAAAGCCGCCGGCGCCGAAGGCGATGGCCTGGGCCGCCCCCCAGAGGCCCATCCGCACCCCTTCGCGGCCGCTGCGGCCCTCGCTGGCGTGGCTCATCATCGAGCCGATCGCGGACACGGCGAATGCGCCGTTAGCAACGCCCAGCGCGAACACGTTGTCGCGCAGCGGCCAAGCCGCACCGACGAGGCCACCACCGGCCAGCGCCGCCAGCGCCAGGCAAGAGGCGACGCAACCGCCGACCGTCCATGTCTGCAGCGAGCCGAAGCGCCGTCCGCGCCAGCCGGTGCCGGCCAGCGCCACGAGAATCATCCCGACCAGCACGCCGCCGTGCTGAACGCCGGCCAGTTGCGTCGAGGCGCCTGGCGTGTAGCCGAACACGCTGCCGGCGAACGGCTCGAGAATCAGGTCCTGGGCGCTGTAGGCCAGCATCGACACGAACACGAAGATCGTGAAGCGCCGCGCCCGGGACTCGGCCCAGACTTCGCGCAGCGCCACCGCGAACGGCGTGCGGCCCGCGGCTGTCTCGGCATCGACCGGCGTCGACCGGCTGCGGTCGTCCGGTTCGAGGCCCAGCGTGGCGATCAGGCTGATGGCCAGCGCCGCCACCGCGACCGCGGCGGTGATCGCCAGCAAACGCTGCGGCGTGTATGGGTCCAGCAGCTTGCCGACCACCACCGTGGTGGCAACGAAGCCGACGATCATCATCATCCAGACGATGGTGGCGGCCGCTGCGCGGCGGCCGGGATCGACCTGCTTGGCGAGCAGCACCAGCAAGGAGGTACCGGCTGCACCGACACCAACGCCGATCAGCATGAACGCCAGCACCGCCAACGCGATCCCGGCCACCCGCTGATCGGCCATCAAGCCGATACCGGCGGCGGCCAGCACCCCACCCAGACCGAGCACGGCGATGCCGCCGACGATCCACGGCGTGCGCCGCCCCCCTTCGTCGGAACCGAAGCCGAGACGCGGCCGCAGGATCTGGACCGCGTAATGCAGCGCCACCAGCGCGCCCGGCAGCGTCGCCGGCAGCGCCAGTTCGACCACCATCACCCGGTTCATCGTCGACGTCGCGATCACCACGATTGCGCCGAGCGCGGCCTGCACGAAACCGAGCCGGATGATGCCGAACCAGCCGAGCATCGCCGACGGCTTCACGACACCGCTCCAGCGCCGGACACCCGCAGCGCGAATGCACTGACCATCATCCCGGCGACATAGAGCGGAATGCCAAAGCCGGAGTACCAGACCGCCAGTTGCGCCGGCGTGGCCAGGAAGCGCCGCATCATCAGCAGCTGCAAGGCCAGCAGCGCCGCCACGCCGACGGCATGGGCCGGCATCTGCCAGTACCCGAGCAGCGCCACGACAGCCACCTGCGGTACGGCCATCGCGGCACAGGCGGTCAGCGCCGCGCCGTTGACACCCAGCAGCACCGGCAGCGAATCGATGCCGCTGCGCCGATCGCCCTCGATCGACTTGAAATCATTGAGGGTCATGATTCCGTGCGCGCCGGCGCTGTACAGCCCCGCCAGCAGCAGCGAGCGCGCATCCGGCGTGGCACCGCCGCTCATCACGGCCGCACCGGTCACCCAGGCCATGCCCTCATAAGAGACCGCGCAGGCGGTATTGCCCCACCAACCGTTGCGCTTCAGGCGGATCGGCGGCGCACTGTAAGCCCAGGCCAGCGCCAACCCCAGCAGCGTCGCGACGAAGCCCCAGGGCCCCAGCAAGGTGGCAACGGCAATCGACAGGACCGTCCAGCCGATGGCGATGTAAAGGCCCCAGAGGCCGGGCATGCGACCGGAGGGAATCGGCCGCTGCGGTTCGTTGATGGCGTCGACTTCGCGGTCATACCAGTCATTGACCGCCTGGCTGGTCGCGCAGACCAGCGGCCCGGCAATCAGGACGCCGACCACGATCAGCGGCCAGTTGCCGGCCAGCGCCACGCCCGACGCCACGACGCCGCAGCCGAATGCCCACATCGGCGGAAACCAGGTGATCGGCTTCAGCAGTTCGGCGACGGTGGCGAGCGCGGGACGATCCATGGCAATCCGGGAGACAAGCCTGCAGCTGAAATGTCAGCCGAGGCTTACACGGATGCCTGTAATCGTCAATTTGATCTGACAGTCGGTGACTGTCCGCCCCGGTTGACCCCTCAGCGGTCCGCGTCGTCGCGCGATTCGTCAGATCCAGACGGCTTGCGGATCGTCAGCCAGGCCTCGACGCCGAGCCCAAGCGCCAGCGCAAGGCCGGCCCACTCGAACACCGGCACGCCGAGGAAGCTCATCACGGCGAGGTCAGGCCGCCGGTTCCGGTTCGTCCGATCCAAGATCGCCGAGGCCGTAGCGACGCAGCTTGACGTACAGGCTCTGGCGACTCAGCCCCAGCATTTCGGCCGCCGACGCCCGGTTGTCGCGCGTCAGTTCGAGCGCCGCCTCGATGCAAAGCTTCTCGATCAGGTCGGTCGATTCCCGCACCAGTTCCTTCAGCGACACGCGCCCCACCAGTTCGGTCAGCTGGTTCGCCGAGCGCGGCAACTCCTGGCCCACCCGCGCCGCCACCGACGACGAGGTACGGCGGCCGACATCGCGAATGGTGAAGCCGAGGCAGGGCAGATCACCGTGCGGCACCGAGACGGCGGACACCTCGACATCACTGGTCGCGCCATGCTCGCCGCGCAATACGGTCGAGAACAGGCGTACCGAGCCGTGCTGGCGGATGCTGCCGATCAGCACGCTGAAATCGACACCCGAGCGGCCCAGCCAGCGTTCCAGCGATTCGCCTCGCAGCTGTGCCTCGGTAACCGCCTGGGTCATGTCGATGAATGCGCGGTTGGCACTGATCACCTGGCCTTCGGGATCGGTGACGACGAAGCCGTCCGGCATGCTTTCCATCACCTTGACGATCGACCTCGGCACCGCCGAATCCGGGGCATCGCCGCGCGTCGGCGATAGCCGGATCAGGAAGAACGCGCCGTTGTCCTGGCTGAACATCGACGCGGCGATCAGGAATTCGCGGGCGTCGGTCAGCAGCCGCACGCGGATGTCCTCGCCACGCCCGACTGCGCGGGCGCGCGCCAGCAACAGGCCGATCGCCGCCATGCTGTCGCTGTCGAAACCTTCGGGGAACGCGCGACCGACGACCTTGCGGGCGTTCTCGCCAAGCAGATCGCCTGCGGCCGGATTGGCTTCGACGATCTTCTGGGTGGCGGCGTCGACGATCAGCACCGCTTCCAGCGACGACAGGAACAGCAGCCGGTAGCGGGTTTCGACGTGGCGCAGGCGCCAGTAGTCTCGCTCCATCGACTGCTGGGCATCGACCAGCCGCTGCTGCAGCTGCGCATTGGGACGGAGGTCACGTCCGAACGCCACCACCTGCCCTTCGGCGCCGACCTGCACGGCGGAATACAGCACCGGCACATCGGTGCCGCGCACAGAGTGGTGGTTGACCTGACGCCAGCGGCGCTCGGTCTTCGAGGTGGCGTCGCGCAGCAGGCTTTCGACCTTGGCCCGGCTTTCGGCTGTCACCGTTTCCGCCCAGGTCTGGCCGATCCACTTGCGACAGCCCTCGAGCAGCATGTCCTCGCTGCCGAGGGCGACATCGCGGATCACGCCGTTGCCGTCAAGCACCAGAGCAACATCGGCGGCCGCCGCAATCAGGTTGCTGGCCGCGTCGGCATCGAGGGCGCCGAGCACGCCGTCACCGGTGGTCTCGCGATTCATGGCTCGGCCACTCGGGCCACCGTCGTGCGCGCCTGCCTTGCGGATATCGTCCAAGCCTGCCTCGTGATGATTGCGGAACAACCCGTCGTTGTATTCATTGGGGATTCGCCCGACGCGGTGCCAGTATCTCAGCCTCCAGCACCGCCGTGCGCGCATCGCTCGCAGTGGCGTCGGCACCCAGCAACTCGGCCAGCTGCGGGTTGGCCGTCAGCTCCGGACCGCCGAGCATGATCCGTACCGACGGGTTGTGGGACACGCGGCGCAGCGCCGCCAGCCACGCGGCCAGGCCGTTGAGCCGGCATTCCGACCCAACCGAGATGCCGATCACGTCGAACCATTGGGTCGCCAGCTGCACGGCGACTTCCTCGCTCGAGGTGCTGGGCCCGCCGACCACCTCCCAGCCCGCCCGCAGGAAGAACTCGCGGAGCATCATCAGACCCATCGCGTGCTGCTCGCCGGGGGCCGGCGCCAGCAGCATCCGCCGCGCCTCCACCGGCGCGTTCTCGCGGGTTTCGCGAAACGCCGGGCTGAACTCGCGGATCACGTGCTGGATGCGGCCGAGCGCCATCGTCACCTCGACGAAATCGCAGAGGTCCTGGCTCCACAGTTCGCCGATATGGCGAGCCGCCGGCGCCAGCAGGTGCAGGTAAAGGGTTTCGAGCAGAAAACCCTGATCGACCATCGCCTCGATGTAGCGGGACGCTGCCGTGGCGTCCTGCACGAGGACGAGGCCCGCGAACTCCGCGATGTGCTCGCGGGTCGGCAGTTCGCCGAGCACGCCGGCTTCCGCCGCGAGACTGGCCGCGCCTTTGTGCGCCAGCAGCAGACGCGGAATGATTTCCGACTCGATCGTGCGAATCAGCGGCGCGATTTCCGCCTCGCCGCCCGCCACCAGAACGCCGGGCGCACTGGCACCGGCTTCCGGCACGGATTCGGCACTGCGATCTCGCGCTGACGACAACGGCCTACCACCCTGATTGAAACCAAGCATTTGATTTCCCTCTGAATCAACGCTTTTTGTCATGACCCGCAGCATCGGCGTGAACCCGGCGCCCGGCGTGTGCCGGTGCGACCAAGTCCTTGCCGCGAATGTCAAGCGTCGACGCGGAGGGGATTTGGCTCTGACGAACCATAGGTCGAGCGCGCGGATTGTTGCACTCGACCTGCGGAGGGTCAAAACGCCCGGCAGGACTTGCCGCCGACATCCTGTATGTAACCGAATATTTACGTCAATCTAAATTGACAGTCGAGACCACGCGGTCTAGATTCGGTCACAGGCGTCATCACCGGCGGAGAACGGGCATGCGAGAGGCGGAGGGCGGTTCCAGTGCACGCAGGCCGCTCTATTCGCCGGCCGAGCGGGCGCGTCGCGATGGCAGCCGCTGGACCCTGGTCCAGGGCCTGCTGGCGCCGGTCCAGTTCCTCGTTTTTCTGGTCAGCCTGGTGCTGGTGCTCCGTTACCTGGCCACCGGCCAGGGCGAGCAGGCCGCCACGCTGTCGATCGTCGCCAAGACCCTGACCCTGTACACGATCATGGTCACCGGCGCGATCTGGGAGAAGGTGGTGTTCGGCCAGTACCTGTTCGCGCCGGCCTTCTTCTGGGAAGACGCCGTCAGCATGGTGGTGATCGCCCTGCACACGCTGTACCTCTGGGGCCTGCTGAGCGGCGGCTTGAGCCTTCGACAGCAGATGCTGGTGGCGCTGGTCGCTTATGCCACTTACGTCGTCAACGCCGCGCAATTCGTCTGGAAGCTGCGGCTGGCGCGCCTCGACGCCGCTGCGCCTGTTTCCGCAGCCGACGCCTCGTTTCCGCTGGCTTCCGGAGTTCCTGCCCGATGAGCAGCGCCCTTGCCGCAGTCCCCGTCGTGGTCCAGCCGAAGAATGCCGGCGGGTGCAGCGATGCACCGGTGCTGAAGGAACGCGGCCAGCGCGAAGTGTTCTGCGGGCTGACCGGCATCATCTGGCTGCATCGCAAGATTCAGGATGCGTTCTTTCTGGTGGTGGGTTCGCGGACCTGCGCCCATCTGATCCAGTCGGCCGCCGGCGTGATGATCTTCGCCGAACCGCGCTTCGGCACCGCGATCATCGACGAGCGCGATCTGGCCGGCATACCCCACGACCAGGTTCAGCCCGGCACAGAGGATCCAGTAAATGCAGGCGCGCTGGGCGATGACGCCGATATAGGAATCGTTGAGCAGCGGCAGGCCGACGCCGATGATCACCAGCACGATCCACGGCGCGGCGCTCTCGAGGCGCGCGAAGCGGCTGGTCGCCGTCGCGTGTCCGGCGGGCGTCGAAGCAGTCATCTCCGTCATACGCGCCGTGCCGTCGCCGCGCCGGCCAGGCCCTCGGGCCTCAGCAGCAGCACCAAGATGAAGACGACGAAGACGGCGACCGAGGCGAAGATGCCACCGAC
>CAYPJK010000132.1:0-7363 GCA_964411025.1 uncultured Nevskia sp. | reverse complement strand
ACAGGTCGCCCAGGATGTTCTGCACCGCGAGCGCGACCGCGATGCCGCCGATGCCAAGGCTCGCGACCAGCGCGGTGACGTTGATGCCGAGGTTGTCGAGGATGAACAGCAGCATCACCAGCCACAGCAGCAGCTTGCCGATGAAGTTCAGCGCCGCGAGGCTGGTGGCGGCGGCGAGGTTGCCCTGCTCCGCCCGCATCCGCGAACTGGCAACCCAGAAATCGAGCAGCGCGCCAATCCACAGGCCGACCTGCAGCAGCACCGCGACGGTGATGACGTGATCGAGCCGCGCCTCGACCTTCTTGCCCAGATCGAGATACTGGCTGGCGAAGTAGACGGCGACGAAGACGATCAGCCAGAGCTTGGTCGACTCCACGGCGTTGATCAGCGCGCGGTCCATGCGCGTGGCCTTCGGCCGCTCGCTGTTCGACAGCCGACGGATGATCGCCCGCTGCACGGCGAACACCACCAGCACGAAGCCCAGCGCACCGCAGACCGAGATCAGCCAGTCGCTGAGCGGGTTGCGGACGATGATGCGGTCCAGTCCGGACAGAGAGCCAAGCAGTTCGTTCAAGAGGTCCTCGGAATCGGCAGCACAGGGGTCAGCGCAGCGGCACGCAACCGTGGCGGGGCGTCATTATGATCGCGCCTCCGCTACCCAACGATGGATGTCCCCATGCTTGCCCCGCTGCCTGCCGCGCCGCTGAAACGTGCCGGCCTCGCGTTCACGTTCATCTGGTTTCTCGTCGGCGGCATCGGGCATTTCGTGCTGCCGGATTTCTTCGTGTCGATCTGCCCGCCGTGGGTGCCGCGGCCGCTGGCGGTGGTCTACGCCAGCGGCGTCGTCGAGATCGCACTGGCGCTGCAGCTGATCCCGGCCCGCACCCGCAGCATGGCCGGCTACGCGCTGCTGGCGCTGATCGCCGCCGTGACGCCGGTGCACATCTGGATGCTGATGGTGCCGGAGCGCTTTCCGCAGTTTCCGGTGGCGCTGCTGTGGCTGCGGCTGGTGATCCAGGCGGCGTTCTTCGTCAACGTCTGGTGGAGCACCCGGCCGGATCAGCGGATGTCGCCGTCGACATAGAACCAGCACCCGCCTTCTCGGACGAAGCGGCTGGTTTCGTGCAGCCGCACGGCGCTGCCGCCGCCAACCTTGTAGCGCGCCACGAACTCGACAATGGCCGTGTCGTCGCCGGTCATCCGGTGCTCGCGAATGCTCAGCCCCAGCCAGCGGGTCGCCGGCGTCCGGTCCAGGTCGAGCCGGTCCGGCCGCGTGCGCGGGTGCCAGGTCGCACGCAGGTAGTCCTCGCGGCCGAGCACGTAGGCGCTGTAGCGCGATCGCATCAGCGCCTCGGCGGTGTCGGCCACGAAGCCGTCGTGCAGCCGGCCGCAGCAGCCGCCGTAGCGCGTGCCGCTGCCGCAGGGACAGGCTTCGGCATCGGCGAGGGTCATCGGCCGGGGCTCCGCTGCCAGACCAGGCCACGGTTGTTGGCCGGCATCGCACGATCCTCGACGAGCGTCAGCCCGATCGCCGCCGCCAGCCGATCGACCCACTCGAAATCGCGGATGCCGCTGGCCGGGTCGCGGGCCCGCAGGCTGTCGTCGAAGGCCGCATTGCTGGCGCTGGTGTGGGCCGCGCGGTAGCGAAAAGGCCCGTAAATGACCAGCCGGGCGTCCTCGGTCATCACGGCCGGCAGCCGGGCGAACAGTGTCTCGACCTCGGCGCTGCTCATGATGTGCAGCGTGTTGGCGCTGAACACGGCATCGACGCGCGCCGGTGGCCAGCGGTCGTTGACGTCGAGCGCAATCGGCGCCGGGGTATTCGGCAGCGCGGCGTCATCGAGCCAGCGGCGGATGCCCGCCAGGTACGGCGGGCGGTCCGCGCACTGCCAGATCAGCTGGGGCAGCGCCGCTGCGAAGTGGACGGCGTGCTGGCCGGTGCCGCTGCCGATTTCCAGCACCTGCCGGCGGTCGGCGAAATGGTCGCGCAGCAGCGCCAGGATCGGCTCGCGATTGCGTTCGCAGGCGGGCGAGAACGGCTTGTCGGGCAGCAGGTCGGGCATGTCATCGGGCGGTCGACAGAGGCGGCCAGCATAGCCGCGCCGCCGGGCATCCGGCCCAGCCGCTACCATGCGCCATGCCTGCTGCCGAACGTCCGCCGCGATGACCTGCGCTTGATCGACCTGTCCGACCTCCCCGCCCTGATCGCGATCGGCTGGAACCCGCAGTGCACGGCGGCCGCCGATGCGATGGCCGCCTCTACAGGCCGCCCTGCCCGGGTCATCGAACAACACCGGGCGCATCTGCTGGTCCACGACGGCCAGACGGCCGCCAAGGCGAAGACGCTGACCGCGCTGTTCGATCGCCTCGAAGCCACGGGCGACGGCCTGGCGGTTGGCGACTGGGTGCTGGTCCACGAGTCCGGCGGCAGCCTGTACATCCATGACCAGCTGCCGCGCAGCAGCCTGCTGCTGCGCAGCCGGGGCGACAACGGCGTGCAGCGGATCGCTGCCAATGTCGACACCGCGCTGCTGGTGATGGCGCTCGACAACGACTACAGCCCGAACCGGCTGGAGCGCTACCTGCTGATGGTGCGGGCCGCCCAGGTCGCGCCGGTGATCGTGCTGACCAAGCCGGACCGCGCGCCCGCGCTCGATGCCCAGCGCGCCGAGATCGCGGCCCTCGCCGGCCCGGACGCGCCGCTGTTCGTGCTCGACGCCCGCGATCCAGGCTGCGCCGCCTGCCTCGCGCCGTGGCTGGCCGCCGGCCAGACGCTGGTGCTGCTCGGCTCCTCCGGCGTCGGCAAGTCGACGCTGGTCAACACGCTGCTCGGCGCCGAACAGCAGCGCACGGGCGAGACCCGCGCGTATGACGATCGCGGCCGCCACACCACCACCGCGCGCAGCCTGCGGATGCTGCCGCAGGGGGCCTGCCTGATCGATACGCCGGGCGTGCGGGAGCTGAAGCTCGGTGGCGAGGAAGATGTCACCACCGATGCCTTCGACGACATCGCCGCACTCGCCGCGAGCTGCCGGTTCCGCGACTGCCAGCACCGGCGCGAGCCGGGCTGCGCGGTGGTCGCCGGGCTTGCGCCCGAGCGGCTGGCGAACTACCGCAAGCTGCGCGACGAACTGGCCGCCAGCCAGCAGAAACGGCTGGAAGCACCCGCGCCGCCACCGACCCGCCGCTCGAAGAAGCGCTGAGCCGCCGTCAACGGGCCGTGCCGGCGCTCAGGCCAGCAGGGTCTGGGTGCCGACCCAGCGCTCGCCCGGCTGCAGTTGCACCGGCCGGCCGATGATCGCCGCTTCCACGCACAGGAAGTGCTGGTGGCCGCCGGGGTCGAGATCGGCCAGCTGCGCGGCCTTCACCGGTCCCGGATTCCAGACCACGGTGTCGCAGAAGCCGCTCTGCTCGATGCGCAGTTCGCGATGTGGCTCGCGCAGCAGCAGCGCTTGCGGTGCATCGAAGTAGTTGCGGTCGACCTCGCCGACGATTGCCAGCGCCTCGGCCGTTTCCAGCGCCGCGACGCCGCCGAGCGCGGTATCGCGGTAGTGCAGCCCGTTCAGCCCGTGCAGGCGCACCGCTTCGATCGCCTCGACCGCGAGATAGCTGTGCAGCGCCGCGGTGAAGCGGCAGGCGGTATCGCCGCTGTTCAGCACCGACAGGCTGACCGACAGCCGCGTGGCGCTGAACAGCACCCGCAGCTCGGCGGAGAAGGCCTGCGGCCAGATCGCCCGGGTCGCGGGGCTGTCGACCAGCCCGAACCGGCTGACAAAGGCGCCGTCGCCGGTGGCGGCGGCGTCGATCAGCGACCAGCGGGCGGTGCGGGCAAAGCCGTGCTTCGGCAGCGGCCCTTCGGCGGCGAACTGCGGAAAGATCACCGGGATGCCGCCGCGGATCGCGGCCGTCGGCCGGTAGTCGGTGCGGCCACTCAGGTACAGGCGCTCGCGGCCATCGGCCGGAATCCACGAGCTGACATGGGCGCCGTGGCGATGGACGGTGAGCCGGGCACCATCGGCGGTGACGAAGTTCAGGATCGGGGCGCTGCGGTCGAGTTCGTTCATGGCGTCAAGGATAGGCGTGCTGGCCTCGCTGTTGCGCCTCCGCTAGGCTGCGCCGCCCGCCAGTCCCCGGATGCTTCGCATGAAACTCGCCACCTGGAACGTCAACAGCCTCAAGGTCCGGCTGCCGCAGCTGCTGGACTGGTTCAGCGTCCACCCGGTCGACGTGATCGGCCTGCAGGAAACCAAGCTCACCGACGACGCCTTCCCGGCTGCCGAGCTGGAAGCCGCCGGCTGGCACTGGGCGCATTGCGGGCAGAAGACCTACAACGGCGTGGCGATCCTGGCGCGCACGCCGCTGCGCGACGTCGCCTACGGCATCCCCGGCTTCGACGACGAACAGAAGCGGGTGATCGCCGCGACGGTCGACAGCGCCCACGGCCCGCTGCGCTACATCTGCGTCTACGTGGTCAACGGCCAGGCGGTCGGCTCCGACAAGTACGCCTACAAGCTGCGCTTCCTCGCGGCGCTGAAGGACTACGTGGCCGCCGAACTGGCGCGCCACCCGAACCTGGCGCTCGGCGGCGACTACAACATCGCCCCCACGCCGGCCGACACCCACGATCCGGCGGTCTGGGAAGGCAACATCCTGTGCTCGGAACCGGAGCGCGACGGCTTCCGCGCGCTGCTGGCGCTGGGGCTGACCGACGCGTTCACCTTGTTCGAGCAGCCGCCGCAGTCGTTCACCTGGTGGGATTACCGAGCGGCCGGCTTCCGTCGCAACCTTGGCCTGCGCATCGACCACCTGCTGCTGTCGGCGCCGCTGGCGGCGGCCTGCGCCTCGGCCGCCGCCGACCTTCGGCCGCGCCGCAACGAACGGCCGTCGGATCACGCCCCGTTTGTCGTTGAACTCCGGGAACACTGGCCGGACGCTGCGGTCTAGCAGCAGCCCGGGGCCGCCGCATCCCGCAAATCCCCGGGACCGACTGTGAACTGAATCACAAGCCCCGCGTGGCATCGGCGGCATTCCGGCCCATGCTATCGGCAGCCCCCAAGAACCGAGCCCGCAATGCAATCGCGCCGGCGCAACCACTACGACGTCACCAACCAGATCTGCATCGCGAGCCCGCCGGACGTGCTGGACGAGGTCATCCGTCTGCTGAAACCGGAGGCTGGCCGCACGGATGCCGCCGCGCTGTGTACCGCGTTCCGCCGCTTCACCGAGCTGCACGCCGGCCTGCTGCCCGGCTACGCGGCGGCCGACACCCCCTATCACGACGCCCAGCACAGTCTGGACTGCACGCTGGGCACCGCCAGGCTGATCGACGGCTACAACCGCGCGATGCCGGCGTCGGCCCGCATCAGCCCGCGTCGGGCCGTGCTCGGGGTGCTGATCGCCCTGTTCCACGATGCCGGCTACATCCGCCGCAGCGGCGATCGCGCCAGCAATGGCGCGGCCTACACGCTGAGCCACGTGCAGCGCAGCAGCGAGTTCCTGCTGCGCATCCTGCCGTCGCTGGGATTTGCCGACGACGCACCACTGGCCGCACGGCTGGTGCATTTCACCGGCTACGAACAGGCACTCGACACCATCGAGGTCAGCGAGCCGGCCGACCGCGCGCTCGGCTTCATGATCGCCAGCAGCGACCTGATCGTGCAGACCGCCGATCGCTGCTATCTCGAGAAATGCCGCGATTTCCTCTATCCGGAATTCCAGGTCGCCGGCCTGGCCGGCGATGCCCGGCCCGGCGGTCCGACGCCGCTGTACGCCAATGTCGACGTGCTGATGCGCGGCACCCCGCAGTTCAACGCACGCATCTGGCAGGAACGGCTGGACGGCTACTTCGGCGGCATCCACCGCTACTTCAGCGTGCATTTCGGCGATCGCCTCGGCGCGCCGAATCCGTATACCGACGCCATCCACGACAACCTGCAGCGGATCAAGCGCACCATCCGCAGCGGCCGCTTCGATCAGCTGCGGCTGCGCCCCCGGGCGGTCGACGCCGCCTGGATGCGGCGCCTGCTGGGAGCCGAGAAGACCGCCGCCCTCGCCGAAGCCGCCTGAGCGCCGCCTTCGGGCGGACGGCAGGCGCCCCCCGCGACCGGCGGCGACCTCAGGGCTTGCGCAGCAGGCGAACTTCGCCGCTGCCGACGCCGCGCGGATCAGCCGCCGCTTCCAGCGTGTCGGTCGCCGGCTGCCAGATCACCGCCTGCAGGTTGCCGTAGGGGCTGTCGAGCGCCACCAGCGCATGCCCCATCGCCTGCAGCCGCGCGATCTCGGTATCGCTGAGCCCGCCCGGCTCGTACTGCACGACATCCGGCAGGTACTGATGGTGAAGGCGCGGCGCGGCGACGATGCTGGCGGCGTCAGCGCCATCGACGAAGTTCAGGATGCCGAGCAGCACCATCGTCGCGATCCGGCTGCCGCCCGGCGTGCCGATCACCAGCACGCCGTTCGGGCCCTCGACGAAGGTCGGCGTCATCGTCGACAGCGGCCGCTTGCGCGGGGCGACCAGGTTGGCCTCCGAACCGATCAGTCCGTAGGCATTGCTGGCGGTGGCCGAGGCGGCGAAGTCGTCCATCTCGTCATTGAGCAGCACACCGGTGCCCGGCGGCACATAGCCGGAGCCGAAGGTCAGGTTGATCGACATGGTGGCGGCCACCCGGTTGCCTTCCGCATCGATCACCGAGAAATGCGAGGTGTGGGTACCGCCGGGCGCGCCCTTCGGTGCCGGCGGCAAGCTGGCCGACGGCGTGGCGCGGTCGGGTGAAATGGTCTTCGCCAATTCCATCGCGTAGGACCGCGAGCTGAGCCGCGCCATCGGGATGCGCACGAAATCCGGATCACCCAGATAGGCGGCGCGGTCGCGGTAGGCGCGCCGCAGCGCTTCGACCAGCAGATGCCGGGCGCGGCCCTCGCGGTCCGGCGTCCAGCCGAGCACTTCGAGCTGGCCCAGCGTCTCGGCCAGCGCCAGCCCGCCGGCCGACGGCGGCGGCACGGACACCAGCCGGTAGTCGCGGAACCAGGTGACCAGCGGCTCGCGCTCGACCACCGTGTAGCGCAGCAGGTCGTCGGCGCTCCAGATGCCGCCGGCCGCGCGCACGCCGTCCAGCAGCTGGCGGGCCGTTTCGCCGGCGTAGAAGCCGGGCAGGCCGTGATCGGCAAGCCGCCGGAGGACGCCGGCCAGATCGGCCTGGCGAATCGTCTGGCCGACTGCCGGCACCTTGCCGCCGGGCATGAAGATCGCCCGGGCGGCCGGCGACAGACGCGCCTGCGACTGCTCGATCGCCTTGACCAGCTTGGCGTCGGCCGGAAAGCCGTCGCGTGCCAGCGCGATCGCCGGTGCCAGCGATTTCGCGAG
>CAYPJK010000131.1:1408-7379 GCA_964411025.1 uncultured Nevskia sp. | reverse complement strand
CCGCTTGATGCTCATCGACACTTCGCGGCGAAGATCACCTTCGACGGCGAACTTGGCGATTTCGGCGCGGAGGAGGTCAAGCTCACCTTCCGTCAGCGTCTTGAGTTGCGCAGTCGGCGCCACCTTGGCGGCATCGCAGATCTTCTTCGCGCGCGTGGCGCCGATGCCGTAGATCGCCTGCAGCGCGATCACGGTGTGCTTGTTGGCCGGGACATTGACGCCCGCAATACGTGCCATCGAAAACCTCGTAGATATGAATCACAGCGGCGCAGTGAGCCGCAGAGTGTACCGGACTGGCCCCGTTGACATCAAATGCGGGACGTAGCTGCCAAGGTCGGAGCTCTGCGCTCCGTTCCTCTCCGTGACCGACAGCATTCCTTCTGAAGCGTCGTCGGGGCGGCGTAGACCCCGAGCGCCGTCGGAAACAGAGGCTTCCGACAGCAACACAGGACGGCCGCCGACGCGGCCGTCTGCAATCAGCCCTGGCGCTGCTTGTGGCGCAGGTCCGAGCACATCACGCGGACCACGCCATTGCGGCGGACAACCTTGCAGTTGCGGCAAATCTTCTTGACTGAAGCACGTACTTTCATGGTGCGATCTCTACAACCGGATAACCCGGCGATTCGGTGGTGGAATGACGTTCAGCTCGGCCGAACGACGCCGGGACGACCCGCATTGCTGCCGCTCAGCGACTTCAGATTCTGCTTCTTGAGAAGCCCTTCGTACTGGTGAGACATCAGATGCGCCTGCAACTGCGCCATGAAATCCATCACCACAACGACCGTGATCAGCAGCGAGGTGCCACCGAAAGTAAACGGCACATTGAAATAGGTGACCAGGAACTCCGGCGTCAGGCAGACCGCCGTGATGTAGATGGCGCCAGCCACCGTCAAACGCGTCAGCACGTTGTCGATGTACTTCGCAGTCTGCAGCCCCGGACGCACGCCCGGCACGAAGGCGCCGGACTTCTTCAGGTTCTCGGCGGTTTCGCGCGAGTCAAACACCAGCGCGGTGTAGAAGAAGCAGAAGAACACCATCATCAGCGCATACAGCATCGTGTACAGCGGCTGGCCCGGCGACAGCGCGTTCGCAAACTGCTGCATGAAGCCGCTGCCGCCTTCGCCGCCGAAGAAGCGAACCATCGACGCCGGGAACAGGATGATACTGGACGCGAAAATAGGCGGAATCACGCCGGCCATGTTCAGCTTCAGCGGGAGATGCTGCGTCTGTGCGGCGAACAGCTTGCGACCCTGTTGACGGCGAGCGTGGTGGATCGGGATGCGTCGCTGGGCACGCTCCACGAACACGACGAAGGTCGTGACAACCACAACCAGCAGCAATACCAGGATCGCGACTAGCGGATTCAGCGAGCCTTCGCTGATCAGCTGCGCCGTCGCGCCAATCGCCTGCGGCATCGACGACACAATACCGGCGAAAATCAGCATCGACATCCCGTTGCCGATGCCACGCTCGGTGATTTGCTCGCCGAGCCACATCAGGAACATCGTGCCGGTTACCAGACTGACCGTCGCGGTGAAAATGAAACCGAAGCCCGGCGCCAACGCAACACTGCTCTGCAGCGCATACGACGCGCCAACCGCTTGGAACAGCGCCAGCGCTAACGTCCCGTAGCGTGTGTACTTGGTCAGCTTGCGGCGACCCGCCTCGCCTTCCTTCTTGAGTTCCTTCAGCTGCGGCATCGTCGCGCCCATCAGCTGGACGATGATCGACGCCGAGATGTACGGCGTCACGCCGAGCGCGAAGATCGACAGACGCGAAAGCGCACCGCCCGAGAACATGTTGAACATGTCCAGGATGGTGCCTTTCTGCTGGTCGAACAGCTGAGCCAGTTTGCCGGGGTCGATCCCCGGCACCGGAATGAACGACCCGATGCGATAGACGATCAGCGCGCCGATCAGGAACAGAATCCGGTTGCGGACTTCGCCGATCTTGCTGAGGTCCGGCATCATTCCGCCGGTAGTCTTGGCCATGGGATTCGCCTTGAGCCGAACCGAAGCGGATTATTCCGCGACGCTGCCGCCGGCCGCGAGAATTGCTTCACGCGCACCCTTGGTGATGCCGACGCCCTTCACCGTGACCTTGCGGGTCAACGTGCCGGACTTGATCAGCTTGGCCTGAACGATCTGTGCCTGGACGACGCCGGCGGCCTTCAGCACCGACAGGTCGATCTCGACTTCCGTCATGCGCTCGATATCCGACAGGCGAATTTCCGCCGTCAACTTGCCGATTGCGGACTTGAAGCCGCGCTTCGGCAGGCGACGCTGGATCGGCATCTGGCCGCCCTCGAAGCCGATCTTGCCGCGGCCGCCCTTACGCGCGCGCTGACCCTTGTGGCCACGGCCCGCGGTCTTGCCGATGCCCGAGCCGATACCACGGCCGACACGCACGCGTTCCGTCTTGGCACCGTCGGCAGGCTTGATCGTGTTGAGTTTCATGAAAGCAGTTTCCAGTGATCAGCGGCCAAAGGCCGATAACAATTCAGCGAATCAGGACCGGCCAGAAGCCGGTGCCTGAATTCAGATTTCTTCGACCTTCAGCATGAAGCCGATCTTGTTGACCATGCCCATGTTCTCCGGCGTGGCTTGAATCACGACCGACGAATGCATGCGGGTCAGGCCGAGCCCGCGAACACAGGCACGGTGAGCCTGAAGGCGGCCGAACACGCTCTTGATCAGCGTGATCTTGACTTGCTTGTTTGCGCTCATGACGACTTACCCGTCCTTAACCGAGGATTTCTTCGAGCGTCTTGCCGCGCTTCGCGGCAATCTCCGAAGGCATGTTCAGGCGACGCAGCGCATCGACGGTCGCACGAACCATGTTCATCTTGTTGCGCGATCCGAACGACTTCGCGAGCACGTTCTGCACGCCGGCGACTTCGAACACCGCACGCATCGCACTACCGGCAATGACGCCCGTACCTTCCGAGGCCGGCTTCATGAACACCCGCGACGCGCCGTGAATGCCCCAGATCTCGTGCTGCAGCGTCGCGCCCTTGAGCTCGACGGTAATCATGTTCTTCCGCGCCTTCTCCATCGCCTTCTGGATCGCGACCGGCACTTCACGCGCCTTGCCGTAACCGAAACCGACCTTGCCGGCGCCATCGCCGACGACCGTCAGCGCCGTGAAGGTGAACTGCTTGCCGCCCTTCACCGTCTTCGACACGCGGTTGACCGCGACCAGCTTCTCCTTGAAGTCGCCGTTCTGCGAGTCGTCGAAATTGTAGTTGGTGTTCGCCATTTGCTTTAAAACTCCAGACCGGCTTCACGAGCGGCGTCGGCCAGCGCCTTGATGCGGCCGTGATACTGAAAGCCCGAACGGTCGAACGCGACCTTCGTGATGCCGGCCGCCTTTGCGCGCTCGGCAATCGTGGCGCCCACTTTCTTGGCGGCATCGACATTGCCAGTGGCGTCGAGGCCTTCGGCAACCGTCTTCTCGACCGTCGAGGCAGCCACGAGCGTGTGCCCGGCGTCGCCCGAGATGATCTGCGCGTAGATGTGACGCGGCGTGCGGTGCACCGACAGGCGGTGCGTGCCCAGCTCTGCGATCTTGGCGCGAGTACGACGCGCACGGCGCAGACGGGATTCTTTCTTCGGGCTCATAAAACGTATTCCGGTGACAGATTCAAGTGACCTTTCGAGCGGCCGGGCAGCCCGTCAAAGGCTGCTGACCACTGCTTCACTACGATTACTTCTTCTTCGCTTCCTTCAGAACGATCTTCTCGTCCGAATAGCGAACACCCTTGCCCTTGTAGGGCTCAGGCGGACGATAGCCGCGCAGCGTCGCCGCGATCTGGCCGACCACCCGCTTGTCCGCACCCTGGATGACGACTTCCGTCTGGGTCGGCACCGTGATCGTGATGCCATCCGGCACGATGAAGTCCACCGGATGCGACAGACCAACCGCGAGATTCAGCTTCTTGCCGGTCAACGTTGCGCGATAGCCCACGCCAACGAGCGTCAGCTTCTTCTCGTAACCCTTCGTCACACCGACAACCATGCTGGCCAGCAGGGCGCGAATGGTACCCGACATCGCAGGCGCCGCCTTGACCGACGATTCCGCGATCGTCACGGCACCGTTTGCGTACTCCACCTTCACCTCCTTCGGAAGCGGCAGGCTGAGGCTCGACTTGGCACCTTTCACCGTCAGATCGGTCGCCGAGATCTTGAACTCTACTCCAGCCGGAATCACCACAGTCATTTACGCTACTCTAGACATGATGAGATCTTCCTGTTAGGCGACGATGCAGACCACTTCGCCGCCCTGGCCCGCAGCGCGTGCCTTGCGGTCGCTGACGATGCCCTTCGACGTCGAAATGATGGCGACACCCAGGCCGCCCAGCACACGCGGCAGCTCGTCGCTGCCCTTGTAGATGCGCAGCGAAGGCTTGCTGATGCGATCGAGGCGCTCGATAACCGGCTTGCCCTGGAAATACTTCAGGACCACCGTGATGGCCTTCTTCTGGCCTTCGGTCGACACCGAGAAATCGGTGATGTAGCCCTCTTCCTTCAGCACGGCCGCAATGGCCTCGCGCTGCTTGGAAGACGGCGAGGTGATGAACTTCTTGCGCGCCGACTGACCGTTACGGATGCGGGTCAGGAAGTCGCCGATAGGATCGTTAATGCTCATGATGTTTCCAGTGGGGTTGGCCGGTGGTCCATCGATCCGTTGGAACGGACCGGTGCCTCGCCGGCAACTGGGTGTTGAATCGAATTACCAGCTGGCCTTCTTCAGACCGGGAATCTCGCCACGCGTCGCGGCCTCACGAAGCTTGGTGCGCGACAGACCGAACTTGCGGTACACACCGCGCGAACGACCGGTCACGTTGCAACGGTTGCGCTGGCGAATCGGGCTGGAATCACGCGGCAACTTCTGTAGCTTCTCGACCGCAGCGAGCTTGTCCTCGTACGAGGCGTTCGGATCGACGATCGTCGCCTTCAGCGCCTTGCGCTTCTTTGCAAACTTCTTGGCGAGCTCGAGGCGGTTCTTCTCGCGCTCCAGCATGTTGGTCTTGGCCATGGATCGGACTCGGTCTTACTTGCGGAACGGGAAGCTGAACGCATCGAGAAGAGCACGGCCCTCCTCGTCATTCTTCGCCGTGGTGGTGATGGTGATGTTCATGCCGCGGATCGCATCGACCTTGTCGTAGTCGATTTCCGGGAAGATGATCTGCTCGGTGATGCCGAAGTTGTAATTGCCCTGGCCGTCGAAACCATTGGCCTTCAGGCCACGGAAATCACGGATGCGCGGCAGCGCGATTGAAATCAGGCGCTCCAGAAACTCGTACATCTGCTGGCTGCGCAGCGTGACCTTGACGCCGACCGGATAGTTCTCGCGCACCTTGAATGCCGCGATCGAGATGCGGGTCTTGGTGACGACCGGCTTCTGGCCGGCGATGGCGGTCATGTTCGCCACAGCGTGCTCGATGACCTTCTTGTCGGAGGTCGCCTCGCCCACGCCCATGTTCAGCGTGATCTTGGTGATCTTCGGCGTCGCCATCGCGTTGCACTTCAGCTTTTCGCGAAGCGCCGGCGCGACGGTGTTCTGGTAATACGTCTGCAAATTGGCGGCCATGACTCTGTTTCCGTTATCTGTGGCTGGTTCTGGTGAGGTCGGCTGAGAAGCCGCGCTGTTCACTGGTCACCAGCGACTGCTGCGAATTAAGCGTCCAGGACTTCCTGGTTCGACTTGAAGTAACGCACCTTGCGCTTGGCATCGCCCTCGCCGAGGAACTTGAAGCCAACACGGTCGCCCTTGCCGGTCTTCGCGTTGAACAGCATCACGTTCGACGCATCGATCGCCATTTCCTTCTCGACGATGCCGCCGCTGACGCCGGCCTGCGGATTGCCCTTCTGGTGCTTCTTGGCGAGGTTCAGGCCCTCGACGATGATCTTGCCATCGTCCTGGACAACCGAAACCTTGCCGCGACGGCCCTTGTCCTTGCCGGTGATGA
>CAYPJK010000131.1:0-1398 GCA_964411025.1 uncultured Nevskia sp. | reverse complement strand
GATGACTTCGTCGCCTTTCTTGATCTTGCGCATGGCTATTGCTCTACGGCTTCAGAGGACTTCGGGGGCCAGCGAGATGATGCGCATGAAACGTTCGCGCAGCTCGCGGGTCACCGGTCCGAAAATGCGGGTGCCAATCGGCTCCAGCTTGGTGGTCAGCAGCACCGCAGCGTTGGTGTCGAAGCGGATCGTCGAACCATCCGGGCGGCGAACGCCCTTCTTGGTACGAACCACGACGGCATCGTGCACTTCGCCCTTCTTGACCTTGCCGCGCGGGATCGCATCCTTCACGGTGACCTTGATCAGATCGCCGACGCAGGCGTAACGACGATGCGTCGAGCCCTTGACCTGAATGACCTGCACGATCTTGGCGCCGCTGTTGTCAGCGACCACCAGCATTGATTCCTGTTGAACCATGGCGCTTAGACTCCGGCCTTGGCGGCAGCTTCGCGCTGCTGCAACTCGCTGGCGCTTTCGAGCACCTCAACGAGACGGAAGAACTTCGAACGCGACAGCGGACGCGTCTCGACGATGGCAACGAGATCGCCTTCATGGCACTCGTTCTTCTCGTCGTGCGCGTGCAGCTTCGTCGTCTTGCGCAGGAGCTTCCCGTACAGCGGGTGCTTCACGGTTCGCTCGACAGCGACGGTGATGGTCTTGTCCATTTTGTTGCTGACCACGCGGCCAACAATGCGATGGGCCCCTGCAACCACTTCGGTAACTTCGCTCATGACGCCTTCGCCTGCGTTGCCTGCTGCTGCATGACGGTCTTGACGCGCGCAATCTTCTTGCGAACGTCGTGGACCAGATTCGACTGGCTCAGCTGACCGACAGCCGCCTGCATGCGGAGCTTGAACTGCTCCTTGCGCAGTGCCGCCAGTTCAGCTTTCAAATCGGCTGCGGACTTGCTCCGCAGCGACTTCACAAATTCGGTGGTCTTCATAACTCGGTATCGGGTGACGAGTGGCTAGTGATAGGGACTCTCGGGGACGTTTGACTAGCCACCAGTCACCAGTCACCGACCACTGTTGTTACAGAATCGTCCGCTGCACGAACGTCGTCTTGACCGGCAGCTTGGCCGAGGCGAGACGGAAGGCGGTACGCGCCTCGACCTCGGTGATGCCTTCGAGTTCGTACAGCATCTTGCCCGGCTGGATCTGCGCGACCCACCACTCCACGTTGCCCTTGCCGGAGCCCATACGGACACCGACCGGCTTCCGGGTGACGGGGACGTCCGGGAAGATGCGGATCCACATCTTGCCGCCACGCTTGACGTAGCGAGTGATGACACGACGGGCCGCTTCGATCTGGCGCGCCGTCAGGTGACCACGCTCGGTCGACTTCAGGCCGAACTCGCCAAACGACACTTCATTGCCGTTCTGCGCAAGGCCGCGGTTG
>CAYPJK010000130.1:1444-7393 GCA_964411025.1 uncultured Nevskia sp. | reverse complement strand
CGGGCGCTGCCGTTCGAGTGCGTGGTCCTCGACGCGCCGCAGCTGGCGGCCGTGCGCGCCGCGGCCGATCGCGACAGCTTCCAGCGCGCCTTCGCGATCGACGACGGCACGCCGTTCGCGCACTTCGACAATCTCGGCGGCGACGCGCTGCTGATCGCGCCGCGCCCGCCGGCCGATGGCAGCGACTACCGTCATCTGCTGGAATTCCTGCGCCGCGCGCCAGCCGCCGATGCCGAGGCACTGTGGCAGCGCATCGCCGCGCTGCTGCCGGCGCGGCTGGCGGCCGGGCCGGCCTGGCTCAGCACCGCCGGGCTGGGCGTCAACTGGCTGCATGTGCGTCTCGACCAGCGCCCGAAGTATTTCCAGCACCGGCCGTACGCGCAGCACCGCTGAGCGGCCGATTGCCGCGCCACACGGGCACTTGCGATGATCGCGCGCCCGACCGGAGCCCGACCATGCTGAGCCTCAGACCGAACTGCGAATGCTGTAACCGCGACCTGCCGGCGGACACGGCCGATGCCCGCATCTGCTCGTTCGAATGCACCTTCTGCGCCGATTGCGCGAGCACGGTGCTGGCCGGCCGCTGCCCGAACTGCGGCGGCGAGCTGCTGGCCCGGCCACGTCGCCCGGCCGATCGGCTGGCCCGATGGCCGGCAGCAACGGAGCGGGTGTTCAAGCCGGCCGGCTGCGCCGCCGCCACCTCGGGCGCGCAGTCATGAGCGGGTCGCGAATCGCCGCCGCACTCCTTGCGCTGCCGCTGCTGGCCGGCGCAGCCGATGCGCCGCGTCCGCAGCCGATCCTGCCGGCCGCGCTGACCTGGACGGCATCGAAGCTGATCCCCGGCCTGCAGTCGGTCTGGCTGATCGGCACCGAGCAGGGCAACGGCCCGTACCTGATGCGCGTCGAACTGGCCGCCGGCACGCGGATCTTCGCGCACCGCCACCCGGACACCCGGGCAACGACGGTGCTGCGCGGCACGCTGTATGTCGGCTTCGGCGAAGCGGCGGACGACACCGCGCTGGTCGCGATTCCCGAAGGCGCGGTCTACGTCGCGCCGGCGGAAATGCCGCACTTCCTCTGGGCCAAGGACGGACCGGTGCTGTACCAGGAGAACGGCATCGCGCCGACCGGCACGGTGCCGGTCAAGCGCTGAGTCGGCGGCTTCAGCCCGGCCCGGCCACCGCCAGCGCCGCCAGCCCTTCGAGCACCAGGTCCGGTCGCAGCTGCCAGTCGCCATCGAGGTGCGGTGCCAGCGTTTCGGCGTCGCCGCCGATCAGGTAACGCGGGCCCGGATGGCGCGCCGCCAGCCGATCGAGCAGGCCGGCGCAGGCATGCAGCGCGCCCTGCCGCACGCAGGCATCGGTATCGCGGCCGAGGCCGCGCGTGAACTGCTGCGACGGGCCGGAAGCCGCGAAGCGGGTCGCGCCCAGCACGGCGGTCTGGGCCGTGACCAGCCCCGGCGCGATCACGCCGCCAAGATGCTGGCCGCGATCGTCGACGGCATCGAAGGTCAGCGCGGTGCCGGCGCTGGCCACAACGCTGGCCGCGCGCTCGCGCCCCCAGATCGCCAGCAGCGCCAGCCAGCGGTCGACACCCAGCCGTGTGGCGTCCTCGTAGGCAAGGCGTAGGCCCGTCAACCGGTCGACCGGTCGTGCGAAACGCGTGGGCAGCCGATGCCGCACACCGAGCGCCGCCGCCAGCCGCTCGCCGGCCGCGTCGCCGGTGACGTTGGCGACCCAGGCCTCGCGCAGACCGTCCGGCAGTGGCAGCCATTCGATCAGCGCCGCCGGATCGCCGCCATGGGCCAGCGCCTGCACCGGCGCCAGCGCACCGTCGCCCGCTGCCACGGTCCACTTCAGCCGGGTGTTGCCGACGTCGATCAGCAGCCGCGCGGTCATCCCGGCCCCAGACGGACGCTGACCTCGCCGGCATGCAGGTGCTGGCGGCGGCCATCCGGCGTCTCGACGATCAGCGCGCCGTCGTCGTCGATGCCGCGGGCGATGCCGTCGATCTCGGTGCTGCCGGCGCCGAAGATCCGCACCGGCCGGCCGGCGGCGAGATCGAGCCGGTTCCAGTCATCGAGAAAGCCGGCGAAGCCGCTTGCCTCGAAGTCGCGCAGCGCGGCGGCCAGCGCGACGAGCAGCTGGGCGGCCAGCGCGTTGCGGGTCGCGCGCGGCCGACCCGCAGCGTCCTGCGCGGCATGGACGCTGATCCACGGCTGGCCGAGGTCGGCGGCCTGGGCAGCGGTCATCGACACGTTCAGGCCGAGGCCGATGATCACCCGGCAACTGCCGCCGATCTCGCTGCGGCTTTCGATCAGGATGCCGCCGAGCTTGGCGTCACCGATGCGCAGATCGTTCGGCCACTTGAGCTGCACGCCATCAAGCCCGACAGCGGCCAGTGCGCGCGTCGCGGCGACACCGACCGCCAGCGGCAGGAAGCAGAGCTTCGGCGGCCAGCCGGCGAAGCTCCAGGCCAGCGTCAGGTACAGGTTGGCGCCAAACGGCGGGCGCGCGCCGCGACCGCGCCGGCCACGGCCGGCGGTCTGTGCTTCGGCGAACAACACCTGCGGATCATCGGCGGCCGGCGCTTCGATCAACCGCTGGTTGGTCGAGTCGACCCGCAAGGCGACCCCAACCTGGCGCAGTGGCGCGGGGGTACCGATGCGCGCGGCATCGAGCCGTTCCAGCGGCGTGCTCAGGCGATAGCCGAGCCCGGGCCGCGCCTCGATGTCGAGCCCCCAGGCCTCGATCTGGCTGATCCGCTTGGCCAGTGCCGCGCGGGTGACGCCAGCCGCCTGTGCTAGCGCCTCGCCGGACAGCCAGTCGCCGCTGGCCAGCGCGTCAACCAGCGGCAGCAGCGCCTCGTCGTCGAGCGCGCGGGTCACGGCGCGCGCTTGCCGTCGAACAGCCGGCCGAGCACGCGGGCTTTCTCGAAACGCGATTCGCGGCCCTGGAACAGGCGCACGATGTTCTGCCGGTGCTTGAACAGGATCAGCGCCAGCATGGCCGCCGTGAACAGGCCCTGCACGCCGAGTGCGCCGGGGCCGAAGCAGGCGACGTAGAACAGCGCAACGACGCCGGCACCGATCGAGGCGAGGCTGACATAGCCGGTCAGCATCACCAGCAGCGCGAACACGGCGATCATCCACGGCGCGGCCGCCGGCAGCAGCGCGGCGAACACGCCGGCCAGCGTCGCCACGCCCTTGCCGCCTTTGAATTTCTGGACCACCGGGTAGCAGTGGCCGAGTGCCGCGCCGACGCCACAGAGGTAGGGCAGCACCGCCGGATCGGCCGCCGCGCCGGGCAGCGGCCACGGCGCGCCGGGCAGCGCCAGTGCAGCGAGCACGCCCTTGCCGATATCGATCACCAGCACGCCGAGCGCGATCTTGCCGCCGCGGGTACGCAGCGCGTTGGTCGCGCCGACATTGCCGGAGCCGCTGGCGCGCAGGTCGCTGCCACCGGCCAGTCGGCGCATGACGTCGCCACCCATGACACCGCCCAGGAGATAGGCCAGCAGGAATTTCGTGATCAGTTCCACAGTTCGGTCACGCGGAGGAAAGTGGTCGAGGCGGATGCAGTCTTAGGCTCTGCGACCGGCGCAGCGCGCGCCGGCTGAGGTCTGCAACGGAGGTGTGCCATGAAATCCCGTCACGAACAGGTGTTGTTTCGAGCCGAGCAGCAAGCGGCGTAAAGGATACCCGTCGGAAACCCGCGTCATGAAAGGCGTCCGGGTCGTCCACGGCAACAAGGAACTGCTGGAGAAGCTGGGTCGCAACGACCCCTGTCCCTGCGGTTCCGCGAGGTTGTTTCAAGCGCTGCTGCCTCGATTCAGGCAGGTTTCGATGGCGTCAATCGCCATGAGTACAGCCGCTAGCTGAACCGGCTGCGGCGGCATCCCCGGATGCCGCCGCACGCTGAAGAACCTTCGTCCCGATCACCGATCAGGCACCGAGCCAGGCGATGCGGCGATCAAGCACCGCTCCGTTCGCCTCGGCCACGGTGAACGTCCAGGTGTCGAACACCGGCGCGGTCGGCTCGATCATCACCGTCATCAATTCATCGCCACGGAACAGCGACAGCGGCACGGCGACGCCGGCATGCAGCATTTCGAGCCGGTTGGCCCAGTTGCCGGCGGTGAGCTTCAGACCGTCGATGGCGACCAGCTGGTCACCGGCCGCCAACCCGGCGCTTTCCGCGGGTGAGCCACTGAACACCGTCGCCACCGTGGTTTCACCGGCGCGCAGGTTCAGGCCGAGCGTGGTGGCGGGATGGCTGCGCGACTCGCTGCGTCCGCCTTCGTCGCTGGCGCCGTGGCTCAGCCGCAGCGCGGCGGTGACGCCGAACTGGCTCAGCAGTTCAGCCAGCGGCAGTTCGGAGGTGCCGCGCAGCCAGAGATCGAACTGGGCTGCCAGATCGAGCCCGGAGATTTCGCTCGCCACCGCTTCAAGTCCGCCTTCCGGCACGCCACGGTCGTGCGCGCCGTAGCGCGACCACAGCGCGCGCATCACGTCGTCCATCGTCACGCGGGAATGCAGGCGCAACCACAGGTCGAGGCACAGCGTGACCAGCGCGCCCTTGACGTAGTAGTTCACCGCCGCGTTCGGGGTGTTCTCGTCCGGCTGGTAGTACTTGATCCAGGCTTCGAAGCTGGCGTCGGCCAGGGTCTGCACGGTGCGACCCGGCGTGCGTTGCAGGCGGGTCGCGGCCTCGGCCAGCAGGTCGAGATAGACCGGGGCATCGATCAACCCGGCGCGCAGCAGCATCAGGTCGTCGTAGTACGAGGTGACGCCTTCGTAGGCCCACAGATCCTCGCTGTAGGCCTCGGCCGACAGATCGTTGTCGGCGAAGCGGGCGGCGGTGATCCGCTTGACGTTCCAGAGGTGGAAGTATTCGTGGCTGACCAGGCCGAGAAAGCTGCGATAGCCCTTGCGCAGGCCGGTCTGGCCCGGGCGCGGCAGCGCATCGCGCGCGGTGACCAGTGCGGTCGACGTGCGGTGCTCCAGACCGCCGTAGCCGTTGCCGGTGACCTGGGTCAGGAACAGGTATTGCGCCATTTGCGGCTCTTGCCCGAACAACTGGCGCTGCACGTGACAGATGCGGCCGATGTCGGCGGCGAGCCGCGGCAGGTCCGGCTCGCAGCGGCCGGACAGGATCAGGCTGTGCGGAATGCCGTCGACGTCGAACACGATGCTCTGGTACGCCGCCATCTCGACCGGGCAGTCGATCAGTTCCTCGTAGCTGTCGGCACGGTAACGGCCGAAGCCGTCGTCGTCGATCTCGACCGGAACCAGTGCCGTCGCCAGCTTCCAGCCGGGACACAGCGACGGGTCCGGGCGTTCGATCACCACTTCGAAGTCCCCCGATTCGGCACCTGCCGGGCAGTAGAACAGCGAGCTGCCGTTGAAAAAGCCGCGACGGGTGTCGAGCCAGGCCTTGCGCACCGAACTGTCGAGCGCATGGACCGCGTATTCCAGGCGGATGCGGCCCTGCGCCTCGACGCGGAAGCGGCCCTTGTCGAGCCGGGTGATCGCCACCGGCTGGTCATTGGCATAGGCCTTCAGGCCTTGGACATGCTTGGCAAAATCGCGGACCAGATAGCTGCCGCGAATCCAGTTCGGCAGCCGCAGCAGCGGCGGGGTGGCGAGGCTGTCGAACTGCAGGGTGACGTGGTAGCGGTGCGCCGCAGGATCGGCGCTGACCTGATAGCGGATGGTGGACAAGACGGGCTCGCGGAAACCGACGGCGGGGATGCGAGATGGTAGCGCCGGCCGCCGCGGGCCGGGCTGCGGGTACGCCAAGAACTGTCCGCAAACTGACAAGGAAACGAAACATCGGCTGGCTACCTTCCGAGGCTCCGACGTTTCAGCGCGCGATGACCTCGCGCCTTTCCATCCGGTCAGCCCAGGAGCCAGCCATGCACGACAGCTACAACAGCGAGCCCGCCGCC
>CAYPJK010000130.1:0-1434 GCA_964411025.1 uncultured Nevskia sp. | reverse complement strand
GGTACGCCAAGAACTGTCCGCAAACTGACAAGGAAACGAAACATCGGCTGGCTAGCCTCCCTGCGCTTGACGTTCAGGCGCGCGACGCCGTCGCGCATCAATCAAGGACTGCCCAGGAGCCAGCGATGAAGGACATCTACACCAGCGAGCCCGCCGCGCATCGTCATGACGACGATGTCTGCACCAACGAATCGAACAACCCGACCCTACAGAGCATGGTCGACGCGCGGCTGTCGCGCCGCGAAGTGCTAATCGGCGGCCTCGGCGCCGCCACCGCGTTCACCGCCGGCAGCGCCGGCATGCTCGCCAGCGGCGACGCGCAGGCGCTGCCGGCCGGCTTCAGCTTGAGCTTCAACCCGGTGGCCAAGAGCCTCGCCGACGTGGTCAGCGTGCCGGCGGGCTACAGCGTCACCGTGCTGACGCCGACCGGCGAAGCGCTGACGCCGTCGACGCCGGCCTATGTCGGCGACGGCAGCGAATCCGGCGAGTCGTACGCGTTCCGCGCCGGCGACCATCACGACGGCATGTACTACTTCGGCCTGAGCGCCGACGGCACGCGCCCGGACCCGCGCAACTCGCGCCGCGGCCTGCTGTGCGTCAACCACGAGAACATCACCCAGCCGTTCCTGCACGCCAACGGCGCGACCGTCGTCGGCGGCGTACGCACGGTCGCCGATGAAGTGGTCAAGGAAATGAACGCGCACGGCGTCAGCATCGTCGAGCTGGTGCCGGGCCCGTCGCGCAGCCAGCCGGTCGCGTTCAACCGCGCCTCGCGCTTCAATCGCCGCATCACCTCGCTGACCGACGTGATCTTGAGCGGCCCGGTGGCCGGCGATCCGCAGCTGGTCACCCGCTACTCGCCGAACGGCACCCGCACGCGCGGCACGATCAACAACTGCGCCAACGGCTTCACGCCCTGGGGCACCTACCTGACCTGCGAAGAGAACTGGGCGTTCTACTTCCGCCGCGCCGCCGGCGACAACGCCAACCGCACGCCGGCCGAAGTCACCGCGCTGAACCGCTACAGCATTCCCGCAGGTGCAGCCGGCAACTACGGCTGGACGACGGTCGCCGCGCAGGACCCGAACGACACCCGCTTCTCGCGCTGGGATGCCACCGTCACCGGCGCCACCCCGGCGGACGACTTCCGCAACGCGCCGAACACCTTCGGCTGGGTCGTCGAGATCGATCCGTACGATCCGCAGTCGACGCCGCGCAAGCGCACCGCGATGGCGCGCTTCTTCCGCGAAGGCGCCTGGCCGGCGAACTTCGTGCCGGGCCGTCCGGTGGTCTACTACCAGGGCTGCGATTCGCGCAACGAGTACATCTACAAGTTCGTGTCGAGCGCCCGGCTCGATGCGCGCGACCTGGCCCGTCCGGACCGGCTTGCCGTCGGTGACAAGTACCTGGACAGCGGCACGGTCTATGTCGCCC
>CAYPJK010000129.1:0-7426 GCA_964411025.1 uncultured Nevskia sp. | reverse complement strand
ATCGGCGGCTGGCCGGGATCGGCGGTGGCGCCAGCGATCCGCCCGCGTCGCATCGGCGCGCTGCCTTCCGCATCGATCACAGGCGCCGCTTCGAGCAGCGCCCGCGTGTACGGGTGGCGCGGCCGCTCGTAGAGATCGTCGGCGCGGCCCTGCTCCATCACCTTGCCGAGGTACATCACCAGCACGCGGTCGGCCAGCTGCCGGACGACAGCCAGGTCGTGGGCGATGAAGATCATCGCCAGTTGCCGTTCCTGGGCAAGATCGGCCAGCAGGTTGATGATCTGCGCCTGGATCGAGACATCGAGCGCCGACACCGGCTCGTCGCAGATCAGCAGCTTCGGCTCGACGATCAGCGCCCGGGCGATGCCGACCCGCTGGCCCTGGCCGCCGGACAATTCGCTGGCGCGGCGATCGGCAAGCTCCTCGCCCAGGCCGACGCGGGCCAGCAGCGCCCGCGCCCGGGCCTTGCGCTCATCGGCCGGCAGCTCCGGCATCAGCGCCTTGAGCGGTTCGGCGACGATGTCGAGCACCTTCATCTTCGGGCTCAGCGATCCCAGCGGGTCCTGGAACACCAGCTGCACGTCGCGGCGCAGCGGCTTCCACTGCTTGCGGTTCAGGCCGATCAGCTCCTGCCCCTGGTAGCGGATCGAGCCGGCGCTGGCCGCCTGCAGCCCAACCAGCGTCCGCGCCAGCGTGGACTTGCCGCAGCCGGATTCGCCGACGATGCCAAGGATTTCGCCCGGCTGCAGGTCGAAGTGCAGGTCGTCGATCGCTTTCACGGCCAGCGATCGTGTCCACGGCAGCAGGCCCCGTTTCGGGTAAAGCACCCGGAGGCGGCGGACGGACAGGAGCGGAGCAGAAGCCATGGAAATCGACGAGCAAGAAAAAGGCCGACGTGATCGTCGGCCCCTGATTTTACCGCCAGTGCCGCCCGATCATTCGAGCAGCGAGCGCAGCATCCAGGCGGTCTTCTCGTGCAGTTGCAGGCGCTGGGTCAGCAGGTCGGCGGTCGGTTCGTCGCTGGCCTTGTCGGCCAGCGGGAACACCGAGCGCGCCGTCTTGGCGCAGGCTTCGTGGCCTTTGACCAGCTTCTTGACCATGTCCATCGCCGCTGGCACGCCTTCGTCTTCCTCGATGCTCGACAGCTTGGCGTACTGCGCGTAGGTGCCTGGTGCCGGGAAGCCGAGCGCGCGGATGCGTTCGGCGACCAGATCCACCGCCAGCGCCGCTTCGGTGTACTGGGTCTCGAACATCAGGTGCAGCGTGTTGAACATCGGCCCGGTCACGTTCCAGTGGAAGTTGTGGGTCTTGAGATACAGCGTGTATTCGTCGGCCAGCAGCCGGGACAGTCCGGCGGCAATCGCTTCGCGGTCGGACTTGGAGATGCCGATGTCGATGCCGGCGGCGCCCGGGGCGCTGTTCTTGCCGGTCTTCGGCTTCTTGTTTTCCTTGCTCATGCAGAACTCCTGGGGCGGGTGGAATGCGGTTGCAGCATAGCGGTCTGACCGCGTCCCGCCAGCCTGCGTTCGATCGGCATTTCCGATCGATTCGATAGCCCCGTCAGTGTCAGTCGGTGACCAGCTTCTGCTTGCGGTAGTAGGTGAAGATGTCGTTCAGGTTGCGGCGCGGCCGCCAGCCGAAGGTGTCGCGGAACAGCCGGCCGTCGAGAATCACCGGGTACTTGAAGTAGTTGATCAGGTACGGCGGGAAGAAGGCGTTCCAGTTCAGCATCGAGGCTACCAGCTTCGGCAGGCTCGGCGGCACGCTGAGCACCGGCAGCCGCCGGCAGCCGCACTGGCTGACCGCTTCCTGGTACGGCACGTAGTCGTCCGGCGCCACGTTGTAGATGCCCGGCTTGTTGGCTTCGAAGGCCAGCACCATCGCTTCGGTCATGTCATCGACGTGCAGGAACTGCATCAGCGGTGAAAACCCGAGCAGCACCGGCGCAACCTTGCGCGACAGCAGGATCGACATGCTGTTGCGCACGCCCGGTCCGAGCACGTTGCAGGGCCGCAAGATGGTGATATTCAGCTCCGGGTGCTTCCACAGGTAGATGTTGGCGAGACTTTCCAGCTCCACCGAATCGACCAAGTCCTGCGTCACCTCGCTGGCCTTCAGCGGCGCGTCCTCGTCGATCAGCGCCGGGTTGTAGGCGGAGGCGCCGTAGACGAAGTAGGTGGAGTGGATCATCACCTGGCCGACCTTGTACTTGCGGCACAGCTCCAGCAGCCGCTTGCAGCCCAGCACGTTGGCGTTATAGCGCTGCTGGCGCGTTTTCTCGTGCGCGAAGATCCGGCCGATGTGGATCACCGCATCGATCTTGTGGTTGGCGAAGATGTCCTCGAAGCCGCGCTTGTGCAGCTCCACGAGATAGCTCGGGATGCCGGCATCCGTCTCCACCTTGCGGCGGAAATCCACTGCGATGACATGGTAGCGGCCGTGCAGGCGCGCGATCACGCGCTTGGCCAGCGAGCCGGCAGCACCGGTCACCAGCACGGTCTTCTTCGCGGCAGCGGGGGTTCGGCTGGCCATCAGTAGAGGCTCTTGCGTTCATCGAGGCCGACCTGGATCAGTCGGCGCAGTTCCGCTTTCACGGTTTCGACCTGCTCGGTCACCTCGGCTTCGCTGGCTGCCGGCGAGAAGTGCATCGGCTTGCCGAAGTTGAGATACACCCGCGCCGGCAACGGCAGCAGGCTTGGCACGATCGGCAGATACGGCAGCCCGAGCAGCTTCGCGATCGGGGCCAGGTTGACGAGCGCCGGCATGGTTTCCTCGCAGCCGACGATGCCGACCGGCACGATCGGCGCGCGGTGGGTCATTGCCAGATGCATGAATCCGTTGCCGAAGCGCTGCAGCTGGTAGCGCTTGCGGTACAGCTTGCCGGAGCCGCGCACGCCTTCCGGGAAGACGATGATCGCCTCGTCCATGTCCAGCATCCGGGCGCAGTTGACCGGATCGCCGATCACTCCGCCCAGCGCATTCAGGAAGTTGCCGAGCCAGGGCACGGTCGGGAAGAAGCGCTCGATCATCGCCCGCGCCAGACGTGGGCCGTGCGGGTTGGTGGCCGCTGCGACGCCGACCAGCACGCCGTCCATCGGCAGCTGGCCACTGTGATTGCCGACGATCAGCACGCGACCTTCTGCCGGGATGTTCTCCAGCCCATGGGCGGTGACGCGGAAGTACTTGTCGTACAGCAGCCGGGCGGCGCCGAGACCGACCTTGAAGGTATCTTCGTTGTAACCCCAGGGGTCGTAACCGAAGCTGCCGAGCGGCTTCGGGATGCTGGCCACCAGCGCTTCGATTTCGGGCGTGACCAGCGATGTCACCAGACGCTGCTTGAGTTCGAGCGAGCCGAAACGGGCCATGGAGTTGAGATCGTCGCGACGTGCCGGACCGGTGGACGGGAACGGGCCTTGAGCCGTCGTCTGTGCGTCAACTTAGTGCAAAACGGATCGGCCGGAAAGGTGTCGGTGCACAAATGTTTCGCCCGACGCAGCAGAGCGTCACAGGCGCCGGACGGATCAGCCGGCCCGGTTCTGGTAGCGATCGAGTGCAGCGCGGGCCGTCGGGCTCAGGTCGACCGGCAGCGTCCGCTCGGCCAGCAGGTCGTCGAGCAGCATCCGCGACTTCAGCAGCAGCGTGTTGCTGCCGTTGAACTCGGCGAATGCCGCGCAGTCCAGGCCGGCGTAGTAGGCCACCGCCTTCATCCAGCGCCGCTCGTTGCGGTCCGGGTCGAAGACCTGGAACCAAGCGCCGGGCTGGATCAGCTGCTCGAGCAGTTCGCTGGCGCGATCCCGGGGTTCCGGCGACGCCATGCCGGTGTCGTCCGCAGCCGGCGCGCGTGCTTCGTCGGTGCCGGGTGCGGTTGCCGCAGCCCGTGCTACCGGGCCGATCGACGCCAGCCGTATCTCGAATGCCTGCAGCGCCGCCGAGACCCGGGCTTCGGCCAGGCCGACCGACTTGAACTCCGCTTCCAGCACCGTCAGCAGGCTGCGCCGCTGCGGCTCGTCGCGCAGGTCGCCGCGCGCCGGATCGAGCATCGCCAGCAGGCGGTCCAGAGAATCGATGCCGCGCCGCCATTCGACGCTGTCCGGACCGCGGTGCACCAGATGCATGGCCATCATCGGGGCCCACAGCGAGTTCAGCAGCGGCCGCACGTCGTCGGGAATGGTCATTCCCTGGGTCTTGAGCTGCAGCTCCTCGGCGATGATCTGCCGCACCTTGCGGACGATGGTGGCGCGGCGCGCGGCGGTCTGCGCCATCTGCTGCTCGATGAAGCGCTCGGCCTGCTCGATGCCCAGCAGCTCGATTTCCGGCGGCGGCTTGCGCAGCGCTTCGGCGGCCACCTCGAACTGCTTCTGGATCTGCCGCACCAGCTCGGCGATGCGGTCCAGCTGCTGTGGCCCGCCGACCTTTGCGGTCGAGGCCATCGTCGCCAGCTCGTTGATCAGGCCGCGCACCGGGTGGTCGGGATCGACGACGAAGGCGATGTCCTTCAGCGCCACCTTCATGGTCGCCATTCGCAGCGCATCGAACTGCGGGCGCAGATCGCCGGGCAGGTGCGGATCGGCTAGGAACTCGTTGAACATGTGGCCGACCAGGTTCGCGCGCTGCACGTACGCCGTGGTCTGCCGGGGTGACCAGCCGGCGACTGGCTGGCCCTGCGAGGCGGCCGCCAGATCAGCGGCCAGGCTGGCGGTGCCGTCGTCGAGGAAGTCGATGCCGCTGGCCAGCGCGGTCGCTCCCAGGCGCTGCAGGCTGGCCAGCGTCTGCGGATCGAAACCCGGCGACATCATCAACGACGCCGCAAGGCCGGCCGGCGCGCGGAACTCCGGCTGCGGCGAGGAAGGCCCGGGTGTGTTGGCGAAGCTCGGGGGCGGGGTCCCGCTGGCCAGCGCGTCGGCCGAGGGGCTGCTGTCCCCGAAGCTGCGATTCGGCTGCAGGGCCGAAGGGGGCAGCCGCACACCGCCGAGCTTCAGCACGTTCAGCACGCGCGCGTAGAGATCGGCGAGCTTGCTGATCACCAGCCGGTCGAACAGCTTGAACACGACCAGTTCGACGTCGTGGCCGATGTCCAGCGTCTCGGCAGCCTTGCGGAACGCGTGGCAGATGCTGATCGGCGCCAGCGCGTCGGCCGCGATCGGCGCCTGCTGCTCCTCGATCAGCACCTTCAGCCGGCCGTTGATCTCCCACAACGTGGCCTTGTAGAGGCTCTCTGCCTTGGTCGCCATGTTCTGCACGGCGATGTCGAGATCCAGCGCCGCGTCGTTCTGCAGCGACAGCTCCTGCTCGTCGCTGCCGGCACTGGCTGACGACGCCGGGACAGCGTTGCTGCCGAAGCCGGCGCTGTAGATCGCGCTGAACTGCTCGGACATGTTCTTGCGGCCCATGCGGACGGCCCGCATGGTGTCGAAGAACAGCCGGCGATCCTGGTTGTTGGTGGCCCGCTCGGCGAACTCGAACAGCAGGTCGTCGGCGCCTTCGAACATCACGTTGAGGCGCTCGCGCAGTGTCTCGACCGCCTGCGTGCGCAGGCTTTCGACCAGCTGCACAACGGCCTCGGATGCCCGCGGCCGGCCACGCGGCAGGCTCACCACCTTCGGGCCGCCGCTCATGCGTCCGCCTTCGCGCGCGCAGCCGCCTCTGCCCCGGCGGGCAGGACGCGGAACGGCAGCGGGCGTGATCGGGCAATCATGTCGGCACTTTAGGCGGCGGCACTGTCAATACCGACCGGATGATGGGTTTTGTCTATCTGCAGACTGGCTACTGCAGATGCCGGCCGCGAAGTGTCCCCGATCTTCGACCCGTCTGTCTGCTTTCGGCAGTCGGCAGCCGATACCGCCACGGAACGCGACCGCTGGCGCTCAGGCCGGCACGGCGCCCTGCTCGCGCAGCTGCAGATTCCACAGGCCGGCATACGCGCCGCCGAGGGCGAGCAGTTCCGGATGGCGGCCCTGTTCGATCACGCGGCCCTGATCGAGCACGACGATGCAATCGGCATCGGTGACCGTCGACAGCCGATGGGCGATGACCAGCGTCGTCCGCCGCTCGGTTGCCGCCTGCAGGGCGCCGAGAATCGCCGCTTCGGCACCGGAGTCCAGCGATGAGGTGGCTTCGTCAAGGATCAGGATTGGCGGGTCCTTGAGCAGTGCGCGGGCGATGGCGATGCGCTGCTTCTCGCCGCCCGAAACCTTGAGCCCGCGTTCGCCGACCGGCGTGTCGTAACCCTGCGGCAGCCGGGCGATGAAGGCTTCCAGATGCGCCAGTCGCGCGGCCTGCTCCACCTCCGCGCGCGAGGCACCGGGCCGGCCGTAGGCGATGTTGTATTCGATGGTGTCGTTGAACAGCACGGTGTCCTGCGGTACCACGCCGATCAGCTGGCGCAGCGCATCCTGCGGCATCGCGCGCAGGTCGACGCCGTTGACGAGGATGCGGCCGCCGTCGGGGTCATAGAAGCGGAACAGCAGCCGCGCCAGGGTCGACTTGCCGGCGCCGCTGGCGCCGACCACGGCCAGCTTCTGGCCCGGCGCGATCGTGAAGCTGACGCCGCGCAGGATCGGCCGCGCCGCGTGGTAGCCGAACTGCACGTCGTCGAAGCGCACCTCGGGGCTGCTGCCGACGCGCTGCGGCGCCTGCGCATCGGCGGCATCGCGCACCCGCGGTACCCGGTCGAGCAGGCCGAACATCTTCTGCATGTCGGTCAGCGCGCGGCGGATCTCGCGGTAGACGAAGCCGAGGAAGTTCAGCGGCACGAACAGCTGGATCATGTAGGCGTTGACGGCGACGAAGCCGCCCACCGTCATCGCGCCGACCGTCACTTCGGCGGCCGCCAGCCACATCATCGCGGTGATCGAGCCGGCCACGATCAGCGCCTGGCCGGTGTTCAGCGCCGACAGCGACTGCCGGTTCTGCGAAGTGGCCTTCTCCCAGGCCGCCATGCTGTCGTCGTAGCGCGCCGCTTCCCAGCGCTCGTTGCCGAAATACTTGACCGTTTCGTAGTTCAGCAGCGCGTCGACGGCCCGCGTGTTGGCCTTCGAATCCATGCTGTTGGCCTCGCGGACGAACTTCGTGCGCCATTCGGTGACGACCACCGAGAAGCCGACGTAGACCACCACCGACACCGCCGCGATCATCGCGAAGCGCCCGTCGTACTGCTGCCAGAGGATGCCGGCGACCAGCGCGATCTCGAACAGCGTCGGCACGATGTTGAAGGTCAGAAAGCGCAGCAGGAAGCTGATGCCGTCGACGCCGCGCTCGATGTCGCGGCTCAAGCCGCCGGTGCGCCGCGACAGGTGGAAATCGAGATCCAGCCGGTGCAGGTGCTCGAACACCTGCAGCGCCGCACGCCGCTGGGCCCGTTCGGCGACCTTGCCGAACACCACGTCGCGCAGCTCGCCGAGCAGCACGTTCAGGAAGCGGAAGCCAC
>CAYPJK010000128.1:0-7465 GCA_964411025.1 uncultured Nevskia sp. | reverse complement strand
CCATCGAGGCTGGCCTCGGCTTCGCCTGCGCCTTCGGCAAGAACGTGCCGTTCATCGCCTGCAGGCCGCTGAAGCGCCAGGTGCCGTTGACGCGCCCATCGAGCTTCGCCCACGCGATCACCGAGCCGGACAGCGAGATCGCGCCGATCAGCGAACCGATGATGGTGACCACCAGCGGCACCAGCGCGTGCTCGGCGTTCGGCCGGAACAGTTCGACTGCACCGATCGCGGCGGCGGCACCGCCGCCCATGCCGTTGTACAGCGCGACCATCTGCGGCATCGCGGTCATTTCGACCTTCTTGCCGCTGACCCAGGCCCAGCCAAGGCCGATCGCCAGCGCGACCGCGCCGAGCGCGGCATTGACTGCCAGATGCGGCTTGGCGGCTTCGTTGACGTTGAACACGTACAGGAAGCTGGCGACCACGGCGATCACCATGCCGAGGCCGGCGACCCGGATGCCCGAGGCGGCGGTGACCGGCGAGGACATCCGCTTCAGGCCATAGATGAAGAGAAAGGCTGCGCCCAGGAACGCGGCGTCGATGATGAGTGCGGGATTCATGGAGGCTGCCTTACTTCGAGGACTTGAACATCTGCAGCATGCGTTCGGTCACCACGTAACCGCCGGCTGCGTTGCCGGCGCCCAGCAGCACGCCGACGAAGCCGATGACCTGCTCGGTCACCGTGGTTGCATTGAGCAGCGCGAACAGCGCGCCGACGACGACGATGCCGTGCACGAAGTTGGAGCCCGACATCAGCGGCGTGTGCAGGATCGACGGCACCCGGCCGATGATCTCGTAGCCGGTGAAGGCGGCGAGCATGAAGATGTACAGCGCGATGAATCCGGTCAGCATGGCGTTGCTCCCTTAAGCTTCAACGGCTTTCTTGGCCGCTTCGTTCTTGATCTCGCCGGCGTGCGTCAGGCAGCTCTTGGCGATGATCTCGTCGTTCCAGTCGAGCGCGATCGCCTTGTCCTTGAGGAACAGCTCGATCAGGTTGTACTGGTTCTTCGCGTACAGCTCGCTGGCGTGCTCGCCGAGCAGGCTCGGCACATTGAGCGGCGCGACGATCGACACCTGGCCGACCTGGGTGGTCTCGCCGGGCACGGTGTACTCGGTGTTGCCGCCGCCTTCGGCCGCGAGGTCGATGATCACGGCACCCGCCTTCATGCCGTCGACCTGCGCCTTGGAGATCAGCTTCGGGCTCGGACGGCCCGGGATCGCGGCGGTGGTGATGATGATGTCGGCGCTCTGGATGTGCTTGGTGACGACGGCGGCGATCTTGGCCTTTTCCTCGTCGGTCAGCTCGCGGGCGTAGCCGCCGGTGCCGCGCGCGTCGACACCGGTATCGATGAACTTGGCGCCGAGCGATTCGACCTGCTCCTTCACTTCCGGCCGCACGTCATAGCCTTCGACGCGGGCGCCGATTCGGCGGGCGGTCGCGATCGCCGACAGGCCGGCCACGCCGACGCCCATGACGAGCACCGTGCCCGGCTTGATCGAGCCGGTGGCGAAGGTGGTCATCGGCATCATGCGGGCGATCGAGGTGGCGCCGAGCAGCGCGCCGTAGTAGCCGGCCAGCGCGGCCTGCGACGACAGCGCGTCCATCGACTGGGCGCGGGTGATGCGCGGCACCAGTTCCATCGCCAGGCAGGTGATCTTCTTGTCGCGCAGGACCTTGACCAGCTCCGGTTCCTTGTGGGCGTAGACGAAGGACAGCAGGATCGCGCCTTCCTTCATCGCGCCGACCGTCTCCACGCTCGGCGGCTGCACCGACAGCACGATGTCGGCGTCGGAGACCAGACCCTGCGGATTGGCGGCGAAGGACACCGACTTGAACGCCGAATCCGGCAGTTTCACGGCATCGCCGGCGGCGGTCTGCATGTGCAGCTCGGCGCCCAGCTTGGTCAGCTTGTCGGCGACGACAGGCACCAGCGCGACCCTGCGCTCGTTGGCGCGGGTTTCCTTCAGCACGGCAATTTTCACCGGCATCGACACTTCCTCAAGGCTTGGGGTCACTGGGGCCGGAACAGGGCGTGGCCAGCGGGCAAACGACGACCATTCCGGCTTGGTTTTGCCTGTGACGGGACCATTCGACCCCCGATTCGGTCCCTTCGGACCCCGTCGTCAAGCGACGCGGAGTCTAGCCCAAGGGGGGGCTGTTCACAGCAAATTAATGTTCCGCCCTCGATTCATTGCCCGGCGCCCGCCAGCATGGCCGCGCGGCGGCGGTGTCAGTGGGTGACTGGCTTGCGGCCCTGCTCGACGGCCGGCGGCAGCGCCGTCGCGGCGGCCAGCGGCTTGAACGACCAGCTGAAGCTGACCTTGGCGCTGCCATCGAACAGGCCCTGCACGGTGAAGTCGCCATCGAGCGGGGCCTTCAGCGGCAGCGTGACGGCGGCCTTGAAGCTGTCGGTGGGCGTGCTGCGCAGCTTTTCGCTGGTCCAGTTCAGCACTTCGAACGGCGGCGGCAGCGGCACCGTTTCGGTCGGCATTGCAAGCCCGCTGCGGCTCATCGTCGAGGTGCCGGGCGGCGAGGGCAGGAACAGGTTCTCGACATCGACACCGCCCTTCAGCGTGTCGACAGTGACGATGTATTTCTCGCACAGCGTCTTGCGGTCGTCGTCGCTGCCGGTGGTGTCGGCGCTTCGGCTCAGCGCATACGGCTCCAGCTTTTCCTTCTTCCGGTCGAACGCGCGGATGCCTTTGACCTGCACGTCGTACTTCACACGGATCGAGATCGGGCAGTTCGCGTAGCCGAAGAAGTACAGATAGCGCGGCACGTCGGCGATGCCCGGCGCGGCAAGGAACTCTTCCAGCTCCTGGCGGGTGTTGGCCTTCAGCGCGTTGAGCGCCGCCAGCCGCTCGACCGCACGGTTGTTGCACTCGAAGCTGTCGAAGCAGGTGACGCCGGCCTTCTGGTAGCGCTCGGCCAGTGCTTCGGCCGCTTCGGAGGATTCCGGCAGCTGGCCGCCGTTCAGCGCCTTCAGCGCGTTCAGGCCCTTGCGCGCGTAGTACTGCGGCTTGATCTCCAGTCGCAGGTCCTGGTCGGCGTCGAGCAGGTTGTCGCTGTACAGCACGCCGTCAGAGCGCAGCTGGGTGCGCACCACGTATTCCTGACGGGTGGTCGCCTCGGTGGACTGCGGGCCGTTTTTCCAGTGCTGCTGGCCGTCGACCGTCAGCCGGAATTCGAATACCCGCTCGATCGGCTTCGGCGCCGGCGTTGCGGGTGCAGCGGCCGCCAGCGGCAGCGCGGCAAGGCAGGACAGCACGGCGGCGGCGATCAGGCGTTGGCGCATGGCGGCAGCGACTCCGGTGGCGGAAGGATGAGCGCGGCGCTGACCGGGCTCAGGGCGTGGCAGCGGACGGAGCTTCCGGCACCGCAGCGGGCGCGGCGGCCGGCTGCGGTCGCGCCAGGCTCAGGGCCACCCGGAAGCCGAGCCCGTCGCTGTAGTTCGACGCCGGATCGGCATCGCGGTTCGACAGCCGCAGCGACGAGGAGCCGTTGCCCCAGCCGCCGCCCCGGTTGACGCGCTTGGCGCAGGTGCCGTCGGTGCCCGGCTCCAGCCAGGCGCGGCCATCAGTCGGCGCGCCGGTGAAATCCGGGTGCCAGCAGTCCTCGACCCATTCCCAGACGTTGCCCTGCATGTCGTGCACGCCCCAGGCGTTGGCCGGGAAGCTGCCGACCGGCGCGGTGGTTGGAAAGTGGTCGTTGCAGTTGATCGCCCAGTACAGCTCCGGGAAGCGCTCGCGGGCGCTCTGGTCGAGCGCGTTGGCGTATTCGCAGGTCACGGTGTCGACCTGGCCCCAGCTCCAGGTGTAGTTGGCAGTGGCGCTGGCGCGCGCGGCGTATTCCCACTCCGCTTCCGTCGGCAGCCGGTACGGCCGGCCGGTCCGGCTGCGCAGCCAGGCGACGTAGGCCTTGGCCTGGTGCCACGACACGCCGACCACCGGATGCCGGCCGGCGCTGTCGCCCGTTTCCGGCTTGATCTGCGCCTCGCTGCAGCCGCCGGCGTCGACGCAGGCTTCGTATTCGCTGCGGGTGACCTCATAGCGGCCGATCGCGAACGGCCCGATGCTGACCTCGTGCACCGGCCGCTCGTAGGGCTGGCCGCTGCCGATGGCATCACCCATCGCGTAGCGGCCGCCCCGGAACGACGCCATTTCCGGCGTCTCCGGGCAGTGCCGGAAGTAGCTGATGCGGCGGTCGGCGGAGCGCGTGCGGCTGGTCGTGCAGCCGGCCGGGGCGGCGGCCTCGGCGACCGGGGCCGCCGGCGGTGCTGCAGCCGGCGCCGGTGCCGCAACGGTGTCGACGGACAGCACCAGCAGGACGGCGGGAAGCAGGGCGGAACGCAGTCGGGTCACGGGGTGAACTCGATCTCGATGGAGCCATCGGCGGTCTTGGCCTCGATCAACGGCAGCGGCTGGCTTTTCCAGATCGCCTTGCGTACCGATTCCACGAGGTCGTACTCGCCGCACTTGTTCAGGAATTCCACGCCGGTGATGCGGCCGCCGGCCCGGTAGTCGATCCGGATCGTGCAGCGGAAGTTCCGCGGCCAGCGTGCCGGCGGCAGCCAGTTGTCGCGGAAGCGGCCGAGCAGCGATTCCTCCGGCGTTTCCACCGGCGGCACTGGCGGCGCCGGTGACGGGGTCTGGGTCGAGGCGCCGGCCGGCTTTGCCGGTGCCGGCTGCGGCTTGGCCACCGGCTTCGGCTCGATCTTCGGCTTGGCCGGCACCGGCGTCGGCACCGGCGTCGGCAACAGCGTCGGCAGCGGCGCCAGCTTGGCCATCTCCTTCGGCGGCGTCGGCAGCTTCGGGGTCGGCAGGCTCGGCGGCACCACCCCCTTCGGCGCAGGCGGTGCCGGCGGCGCCATGACGATCTGGATCGACTTCGGCAGGTTCGACGCCGGTGCGCCGCGCTGCGGCGTGCGGAAGCTGGTCACAAGGATGGCGATCAGCAGCGCGTGGAACACCAGCGATGACGTGGCGCTCCACCAGCGCGGCACCTCGCCGGGATCACTGCGGGTTGAAGGGCTCAAGCGCGGCTGCCGTTGCGGGATCGGGAGGCGATGGCGGTGGGTCCGGTTCAGCGCGGACGCGGCCGGCAGGGCACGGCGGCCGCTGCCGCTGCCGTGACGGACTCGGCGCGCCGCACGTCACGGCTGCCGTCGGGGCCTGCCGCCACAGCGCGGCGCAGGCACAGGGGGTGAGCGATCATCGGACGCCTCAAGTCGTGTGCTCAGTCTTGTGCCGAGAGCCTACAACAGATGCGGACCGGCCTTCGGCGTCGCCACCCGGTCGAAAGTCTGGCCGTCGCCGACCGGGGCGGCGTCAGCCGCGCAGTGCTTCCAGCGCTTCCCAGCGGGCGTAGGCGGCGGCCAGTTCCTCATCAACCTGAGCCAGCCGCTTCTGGGTGGCGACCACCTTGTCGCGCGGCCCGGAATAGAACGCCGGATCGCTGACGTCCAGGCTCAGCTTCTGCTGTTCGGCTTCCAGCTTGTCGATCTTCTTCGGCAACTGGTCCAGCTCCTGCTTCTCCTTGCCGGACAGGCCGGACGCCGGCTTGGTCACCACTTTGGCGGCGGCGCTTTCCGCCCGCTTCGGGTCCGGCCGCACGGCGGTGAAGGTCGGCTCCTTGCGCTGGCGCAGCCAGTCGTCGTAACCGCCGATGTACTCGCCGATCCGGCCGCCGCCCTCGTAGACATAGGTCTTGGTGACGACGTTGTTCAGGAACGCGCGGTCATGGCTGACCATCAGCACCGTGCCCTGGTAGTCGACCAGCAGCTCTTCGAGCAGGTCGAGCGTCTCGACATCGAGATCGTTGGTCGGCTCGTCGAGCACCAGGAGGTTCGACGGCTCGGCGAACAGCCGCGCCAGCAGCAGGCGCGAGCGCTCGCCGCCGCTCAGCGCCTTGACCGGCGAGCGGGCACGGTCCGGCGTGAACAGGAAGTTCTGCAGGTAGCTCATGACGTGCAGCTGCTTGCCGTCGATGACCACGTAGTCCTTGCCGCCGCCGATGTTCTCGAACACCGGCTTGGCTTCGTCGAGCGCGGCTCGGAGCTGGTCGAAGTAGGCGACTTCCAGCTTGGTGCCGATCCGCACCGCGCCCGAATCCGGTTCCAGCTTGCCAAGCAGCAGGTTCAGCAGCGTGGTCTTGCCGGCGCCGTTCGGGCCGATGATGCCGATCTTGTCGCCGCGCAGGATGGTGGTCGAGAAGTTCTTGACGATGGTCCGCTCGCCGCGCGCGAAAGCGATGTTCTTCGCTTCGGCGACCAGCTTGCCGCTCTTCTCCGCCTCCTGCAGCACCAGCTTCGCTTCGCCCGGCAGGTTGCGGCGCGCTTCGGAATCGCGGCGCAGCTGCTTGAGCCGCTCGACCCGGCCCTGGTCGCGTGTGCGCCGGGCCTGGATGCCCTTGCGGATCCAGACCTCTTCCTGAGCCAGCTTCTTGTCGAACAGCGCGTTGGCCTGTTCTTCGATGCGCAGCGCTTCCTCCTTGCGCACCAGGTATTCGTCGTAGGTGCCCGGCCAGCTGCGCAGGATGCCGCGATCCAGTTCGATGATCCGCGTCGCCAGCCGGCGCAGGAAGGCGCGGTCATGGGTGACGAACAGCAGGGTGCCGGGCCACGAGGCGAGGAAGTCTTCCAGCCAGGTGATCGAGTCGATGTCGAGATGGTTGGTCGGCTCGTCCAGCAGCAGCACGTCCGGCTCGGCGACCAGTGCGCGCGCCAGCAGGCAGCGGCGCTTCAGACCACCGGAGAGGGCCGCGAACGCGGTGTCCGGCGGCAGCTGCAGGCGCTCGCACATCGCCTGCACCTTGGAATCGATCGTCCAGCCATCGAGCGCCTCGAGTGCGCTCTGCACCTTGCCGAGCTTGTCGAGATTGTCCGGCTCGTGGACCAGCAGGTGGTGGTACTCGGCAACCAGCCGGCCGGCGCGGCCAAGGCCGTCGGCGACCACTTCGAACACCGAACCCTCCACACCCTTCGGCACGTCCTGCGGCAGTTCGGTGATGCGCAGGCCCTGGGCGCGCACCAGTTCGCCGGAGTCGATCGCGACCTCGCCGCTGAGCACCTTCATCAGGGTCGACTTACCGGTGCCGTTGCGGCCGACCAGACACAGTCGCTCGCCCGGTTCCAGCGTGAAGTTCACCTGGTCCAGCAACACGGTGTTGCCGAGGTTCAGGTTCACGTTCTTGAAGCTGATCAGCATGGAAGCACGGCTCGAAGCGGGGACGGGGCCGGATTGTACGGGGCCGCAGGCAGGGCGACCCGATCACGGCACTGCGCGCCCGGCATGTCGCGGCGGCGCGTGAGCGACTACGCTGCCGCATCCTTCCGCCGTTGTGCGGCCGCCCGCTGCCCGCCCCGATGACGCTCTACAAGCGCTACGCCGACGAACTGGCCCAGCTGATCGCCGACGGCGCCTTGCAGATCGGCGAGCGCCTGCCGTCGGTGCGCGAGGCCAGCCGG
>CAYPJK010000127.1:6259-7503 GCA_964411025.1 uncultured Nevskia sp. | reverse complement strand
CTTCGCTGAAGCCGGCGTTCGACAAGACCGCCGGCACGCTGACCGCCGGCAATTCCACGCCGCTGACCGATGGCGCTGCCGCCGTGCTGCTGGCCTCCGACGACTGGGCCAAGGCCCACGGCCACAAGCCGCTGGCCTATCTGACCGCCTATGAAACGGCAGCGGTGGATTTCGCGTCCGGCCGCAAGGACGGCCTGCTGATCGCCCCGGCCTTCGCGGTGCCGCGGATGCTGGCGCGGATGGGTCTCAAGCTGCAGGACTTCGACTTCTACGAGATCCACGAAGCCTTCGCCGCCCAGGTGCTGTGCACCCTGAAAGCCTGGGAAAGCCCGACGTTCTGCAAGGAGCGCCTGGGCCTCGACAAGCCGCTCGGCGCGATCGATCGCTCGCGGATGAACATTCGGGGCAGCTCGCTCGGCCTTGGCCACCCGTTCGCGGCGACCGGTGCGCGCATCGTCGCCACGCTGGCCAAGATCATCAGCGAGAACGGCGGCGGCCGTGGCCTGATCTCGATCTGCACGGCTGGCGGAATGGGCGTGACGGCGATCGTGGAGGGCTGAGCCGGCCGCAAGCCGGCGCTTCCCTTACCGAAACGGAACGCGCTCGGCATACTCCCTGCACACCACAGACGGCCCGCCGGTCCATCGACCGGCGGGCCGTTTCCATAGCCAGCTGCCGGGGAGAAGTTGATGAGCCTGTTCCGCACCAAAGCGATCGAGACCGATCTCGAGAAGAACACCGGCCTGAAGCGCAGCCTCAACGCCTTCGATCTGGTGATGCTCGGCATCGGCGCGATCATCGGAACCGGCATCTTCGTGCTGACCGGCAAGGCGGCAGCGGTCAACGCCGGCCCCGCGGTGGTGCTGTCATTCGTTGTCGCAGGCCTGGCCTGCACGTTCGCGGCACTGTCGTACGCCGAACTGGCTTCATCGATCGGCGGCGCCGGCAGCGCCTACGGCTATGGCTATGCGGGCCTGGGCGAATGGCCGGCCTGGATCATCGGCTGGATGTTGGTGCTCGAATACGCCGTGGCAGTGCCGGCGGTGTCGGCCGGGTGGTCGGAATACCTGAACACGCTGCTGTTGTCGCAGGACGTGCAGCTGCCGGCAGCGATCACCCACAGCTTTCTCGACACCCAGCACCCCGGCGGCCTGATGAACCTGCCGGCGATGCTGATCCTTTTGGCGCTCGGCATCCTGCTGGTGGTCGGCGCCAAGATCGGCGCGATCTTCAATGCGATCATC
>CAYPJK010000127.1:0-6249 GCA_964411025.1 uncultured Nevskia sp. | reverse complement strand
CTGGCCACCATCTTCCTGTTCATCGGTGTCGCCGTGTTCCACGTCGACCCGACCCTGTGGCATCCGTTCATTCCGGACACGGTGGTTGATGCCGATGGCAACTCGCACTTCGGCTGGGGCGGCGTGTTCGACGGCGCTTCGAAGATCTTCTTCGCCTATCTCGGCTTCGATGCGGTATCGACCGCCGCCGAGGAAACCAAGAAGCCGTCGCGCGACCTGCCGATCGGCATTCTCGGCTCGCTCGGCGCCTGCACGATCCTGTACATCGTGGTGTCCGGCCTGCTGACTGGCATCGTGCCGTACAGCGATCTGAACGTCGGCTCCCCGGTCGCCTACTCGCTGCTGCAGATCGGCCAGAAGACCGCCGCCGGGTTGATCTCGATCGGTGCCATCGCCGGTCTGACCACGGTCATGCTGGTGATGTTCTACGGCCTGACCCGTGTGCTGTTCGCGATTTCGCGCGACGGTCTGCTGCCGCCGTTCTTTGCCAAGCTGCACCCGGAAACCCGGACGCCGGTCGGCTCGATCATCGCCGCCGGCCTGATCATGCTGATCCTTGGCGGCTTCGTGCCGCTGGGCGAACTGGCCGATACCGCCAACATCGGCACGCTCGGCGCATTCGTCATCGCCTGCGTCGGCGTGCTGGTGCTGCGCCGCACCCGCCCCGATCTGAAGCGCCCGTTCAAGGCGCCGTTCGGGCCGCTGCTGCCGCTGCTCGGCGTGCTGTCCTGCGGCTACCTGATGACCCGCCTCGGCCAGACCACGTGGACGGCATTCGCGGTGTGGCTGGTGATCGGCCAGCTGATCTACTTCGGCTATTCGCGCAGTCACTCCAAGCTTGCCAAGGCCTGAGGCGCGGCCATGGAAGCGTTCTGGGCAGCGATCGATGCCGTCAACAACACGCTGCTGTCGGTGCCGATGCTGCTGGCGCTGCTCGGCATCGGCCTGCTGTTCTCGGCGTGGAGCAAGTTCTGCCAGTACCGCTCGCTGACCCACGGCGTGGCGCTGGTCGCCGGTCGCGGCATCGATACCACGCACGGTGAAGGCGCGCTGACCCACTTCCAGGCACTGACCGCGGCGATGAGCGGCACGACTGCATCGTCGAGTTCCTGCCGGCATGGCGATCGCGGTCGATTTCGGCGGTCCCGGAGCGGTGTTCTGGATGTGGGTGGTCGGGCTGATCGGCATGGCCCTGAAGACCACCGAGGTGACGCTTTCGCTGCTCTACCGCGACACCTCGGAAGTCGGCAATCCGCATGGCGGCGCGATGTATGTCGCGCGTGACGGGCTGGCGCAACTGAATCCGAAGCTCAAGCCGTTCGGCCGCGCCGTCGGTGTGTGTTTCTGCTTCGCGCTGCTGCTGTTCGCGTTCACCGGCGGCAACATGTTCCAGACCTGGAGCGTCGCCGACACCACCCGCGAGTATTTCGGCGTGCCGACCTGGCTGACCGGCGTGATTCTGGCCAGCGCCGCCGCCGCCGCGATCCTCGGCGGCATTCAGCGGATCGGCAACGTCACCAAGACGCTGGTGCCGTTCAAATGCGGCGTCTACGTGATCGTCGGCGTCTACGTGATCCTGCACGAGGCCGACAGCCTGCCGGCACTGTTCGGCTTGATCGTCAGCAGCGCGTTCTCGCCGACCGAAGGCGTCGGCGCCTTCGCTGGCGGCACGATGGGCAGCGCGTTCCTGTGGGGCATGAAGCGGGCACTGTTCTCCAGCGAAGCGGGCCTGGGCACCGCGCCGATCGCGCATGCCGCCGTGAAGACGCCGGAGCCGGTCACCGAAGGCGTGGTCGCGGGTCTGGAGCCGTTCATCGACACGATCTTCGTCTGCACCGTGACCGGCCTTGTGGTCTTGTCGACCGGCATCTGGAATCGCGCCCCGGCCGCGCTGTGGAGCACGCCGCCTGCGATCGTCGAGGCTGCGCCGGGTCACTGGCAACCGGACCTCGCCCGCATTCCCGAGCAGTTCGGCGCAAGCCGCGAAGACTGGAAAGCCGGCGCGCCGGTATTCGTGATGGTCGACAACGGCGGCAGCCGCACGCGGCTCTACGGCGTGCTCGGCGACGATGCCCGCGCGCTGCGCTGGATGCCGCTCGCGGCAACCGCCGCGCCGACGCTGCTCGACTCCGGCGTCTATGCCGACTACCGCGGGTCAACACTGGTCGCCAAGGGTTTCGACAAGGTGCACCCGGGCTTGGGGAGATGGCTGATCACGATCGCGGTCTGGGTGTTCGGCCTGTCCTGCATCATCAGCTATGGGTACTACGGCGAGCAGGGCGTGATCTACCTGATCGGGCCGAAGGCAATCACGCCGTACCGGATCAGCTGGTGTGTCGCGGCAGCCGTGGCCTGCTTCGGTTTCATCGAGACCTCGGGTCAGCTCGATGCGATCTCCACCGTGGGCTTGGGCTTCATGTATGTCATCAACCTGCCGCTGATGCTGGTGCTCGGCCAGAAGGCGATGGCGGCCTATCACGGCTACTTCCGTCGCCTCGCGGCCGGCGAGATCCGCCGGCCGTCCTGACGCGACGCACCGGCGGATCGCCCAGAGGAACCGACTCAGGCGCTGGCGGCGGCGATCGCCTGGCGGAGGTCGGCGATCAGGTCGTCGATGTGCTCGATGCCGATCGACAGCCGCACGGTGTCCTCGCTGACGCCCGCCTTTTCCAGTTCCGCCGGTGACAGCTGGCGGTGGGTCGTCGAGGCCGGATGCGTGGCCAGCGACTTGGCATCGCCGATGTTGACCAGCCGGGTGAACAGCTTCAGCGCGTCCTGGAAGCGGGCGCCGGCCGCACGGCCACCACTCAAGCCGAAGGTGATGATCCCGGAGGCCCGGCCACCGAAGTAGGCCTGCGCCAGCGCGTGCTGCGGATGGTCTTCCAGGCCGGCGTAACCGACCCACTTCACCTGCGGCTGCGCCTTCAGGAAGCGTGCGACCTTGATCGCGTTGTCGGTGATCCGGTCCATGCGCAGCGCCAGCGTTTCGATGCCGGTCAGGATCTGGAAGGCGTTGAACGGCGACAGCGCCGCGCCGGTATTGCGCAGCGGCACCACGCGCGCCCGGCCGATGTAGGCGGCCGGGCCGAGCGCTTCGGCGTAGACCACGCCGTGATAGCTCGGGTCCGGCTCGTTCAGGCGCGGGAAGCGGGCCTTGTGCTCGGCCCACGGGAACTTGCCGGAGTCGACGATCGCGCCGCCAAGCGTGGTGCCGTGGCCACCGAGGTACTTGGTCAGCGAGTGCACGACGATGTCCGCGCCGTGCTCGATCGGCCGCAGCAGGTACGGCGTGGCCACCGTGTTATCGACGATCAGCGGCACGCCGGCCGCGTGGGCGATCTTCGCGATCGCGGCGATGTCGGTGACGTTGCCCAGCGGGTTGCCGATCGATTCGATGAACACCGCCTTGGTCCGGCTGTCGATCAGCGGCGCGAAGCGGGCCGGATCGCGCGGATCGGCGAAGCGCGTCTCGATGCCGAACTGCGGCAAGGTGTGGGCGAACAGGTTGTAGGTGCCGCCATACAGGGTGCTGGCCGAGACGATGTTGTCGCCGACGCCGGCGATGGTCTGGATCGCATAGGTCACCGCCGCCTGACCGGAGGCCAGCGCCAGCGCGCCGATACCGCCTTCGAGCGCCGCCAGCCGCTGCTCCAGCACGTCGTTGGTCGGATTCATGATCCGCGAATAGATGTTGCCGGTGACCTTCAGGTCGAACAGATCGGCGCCGTGCTGGGTGTCGTCGAAGGCGAACGCGACGGTCTGGTAGATCGGCACGGCGACCGCGCGGGTCGTCGGGTCCGGCTGGTAGCCGGCGTGGATGGCCAGGGTCTCGAAGCGCAGCGGGGAATCGGACATGTGTCGTTCTCGGCGGGTGGTTGTCGGATGGGGGCATGCACGCGCCGTCAACGCTGGACGGTTCGCGGATGCAGACGCTACACCGGCCGTGTGGTTCCAAGGAAAGTCCGAACGCATCGCTGCGGCATTGGCACGGCCCGGTGACGCCGCCACCGATACACTGTCGGCCCCGAATTCCCGATCCGCATGAACCCGCCCAACCTCACCGACATCGCCCATCGCGCCACCGGCCGCACCGGCGTGCTGCTGATGAATCTCGGCTCACCCGACGCGCCCACCGGGCCGGCGATCCGCCGCTATCTCGCCCAGTTCCTCGGCGACCCGCGCGTGGTCGAGCTGCCGCGCGCGCTGTGGCTGCCGATCCTCTACCTGTTCATCGTGCCGTTCCGGCCGAAACGCCTGGCCCATGCCTACGGTTCGATCTGGATGGACGAGGGCTCGCCGCTGCTGGTCCATTCCCGACGCCAGGCAACCAAGCTGAAAGCCCGGCTGGCCGCCCAGTACGGCCGCGACGTGCCGGTGGAACTGGCCATGACCTATGGCAACCCGAGCGTGGAATCGGCCATCGCCGCACTCGAACAGCAGGGCGTGCGGCGGATCGTCGTGCTGCCGCTGTATCCGCAGTATTCCGGCTCGACGACTGCCGCCTGCTTCGACACCGTGTTCGCCGAAACGCAGAAGCGCCGCTGGATGCCCGAACTGCGGACGATGAGCAGCTATCACGACCATCCGAGCCACATCGCCGCGCTGGCCAACAGCGTGCGCCGGCACTGGGACACGCAGGGCCGCGGCGATCACCTGCTGATGTCGTTCCACGGCGTGCCGCAGCACTACGTGACCGCCGGCGACCCGTACTACTGCCAGTGCCAGAAGACCGGCCGCCTGCTGGCCGAAGCGCTGGAACTGCCAAAGAACGCCTACTCGATCAGCTTCCAGAGCCGCTTCGGCAAGGCGCCCTGGGTGCAGCCGTATACCGATGCCACGGTCCGTGCGCTGGCCACGCGCGGCGTGAAGACGCTGGACGTGATGTGCCCCGGCTTCGCCGCCGACTGTCTGGAAACGCTGGAGGAAATCTCGATCGGCGTCGCCGAGGATTTCGTCGCCCACGGTGGTCGCGCGTTCCGCTACATCCCGGCGCTCAACGACCACGACGAGCACATCGAGATGATCGCCGGCCTGCTCGAAGATGCCCTCGCCGGCTGGCTGATGCCGCTACCGCAGCCCGGCGATGTCGACATCCGCCTGGCCCGGGCCGCCGCGCTGGAGCCGGCGTTCCGGGGCCAGGTGCTGCCTGCGCTTCAGGGCAGCGGCTGAGCCGGCAGCGGCGACGCCGGCACGCGAACCGTGCCGATGCGCGCATCCGGTGACGGCAGCGCATCCGGCTTCAACTGCACCTGCGGCACGCTGGGCTGACGACGAACCGCTGGCTGCGGTGCCGGCTGGCTCACGGCCGGCACCGGCTGCCCGGGCGAACCGCCCGAAGGCGACAGGTTCACCGACGGCACCTTTTCCACGGCCGGCGCCGATGACGGAGACGACGACGGCACAGGCGCCGGCTGTGGCGCGAATTCCGATGCATTGACGCGCGGATCGCGCTGCAGCTTCAGCATGTCGCCAGGCGTCAGGGTGATCACCGGCACATTCGGCTGGCGGCGTACCTGCGGTTGATTCTCGACCGGCGCCGGAGCAGCCGCAGTGGCAGGCGGCAAGGCCACAGCCGGCGTCTCGACAACCGGCGGGGTCGCCGCCGGTGGCGGCAGCGGCAGGGCGGTAGCCGCCGTGGCGGGCGGCTCGACCGGCGCCGAGGAAGGCGCGCCGAGCTGTGGTGGCGGGTTGTCGACCGTGGTGTTCGCCGTTGCTGACAGGGACGCCTCGACGGATTTCGCAGTTGCAGCAGGACCGCCTACGGCAGCAGAGGTGGATTCGGTAACCGCAATACGACCGACCGCCGGGGCCGAAGGGTCGCAACCATCGGTGTCAACGCGTACCCCAAGCGGAGTCTTGGGGCACTTGTCATGGCTGTTAGCGATGCCATCGAAATCGTCATCAAGTGCACAGCCGTCAGCATCGACCGGAGTACCGCTTTCAGAACTCAGACACAGGTCAGAATCATCGGGGACATCGTCGCCATCGCCGTCGCCGTGCGCAGTCTTTTTAGCCTCGCCGGCCCTCCTGCCCACCGCTACGTTCTGTTCAGACGACTCGCCCGCTCCAACACCCTGCACGGGCATCATCGATGCAACTGGCGCTTCAACCGGTGCAGTTACTAGCACCTCAGTTGTCGGTGGAGAGGCGCCAACAACAGGAGCAACAATGGGGTCCGCGCGCGCTGGGGTAACGGCAGGCGGCAAGGCCACAGCCGGCGTCTCGACAACCGGCGGGGTCGCCGCCGGT
>CAYPJK010000126.1:0-7505 GCA_964411025.1 uncultured Nevskia sp. | reverse complement strand
GGCCTCGGCGTGCTGTCGAAGATCGACCCGATGGTGCCGAGCACGCAGGCGCTGATCCTGTGTCCGACTCGCGAGCTGGCCGACCAGATCGCCCGCGAAATCCGCAATCTGGCGCGCTGCCTGCCGAACGTGAAGCTGACCGTGATCGGCGGCGGCATCTCCAAGCGGCCGCAGGTGGCGTCGCTGGAACACGATCCGCACATCGTCGTCGGCATGGCGGGCCGGGTGCAGGAACTGATCGATGACGGCCACCTGAAACTCGGCGGTCTGCGGGTGCTGGTGCTCGACGAAGCCGATCGCATGCTCGACGGCGATTTCGAAGCGGCCAGCCGCGCGATCGTCGAACGCACACCAGCCAGCCGCCAGACGCTGTTTTTCTCGGCGACGTTTCCGGACGCGGTGCGGGCCTTGTCGAAGCGGCTGCAGCGCGAGCCGGTGACGATCACGGTCGACCACGAGGTCGTCACCGCCCAGATCGAACAGACGTTCTACGAAGTGGAACCGACCCGCCGCGTCGATGCACTGGCGCATCTGCTGAGCATCCATCGGCCGGCGTCCGCGCTGGTTTTCGCGCACACCAAGAACGATGCCCAGGATCTAGAAGCGAAGTTGAAGAAGCGCGGCTTTTCCGCGCTGTCGCTGCACGGCGACATCGACCAACGCAATCGTGACGAAGTGCTGGTCCGCTTCGTCAACGGCTCGGCACGCGTGCTGATCGCCACCGACGTCGCGGCGCGCGGGCTGGACATCCAGGATCTGGCGCTGGTGATCAGCTACGAGCTGCCGCTGGAGCCGGACCAGCATGTCCACCGTGTCGGCCGCACCGGCCGTGCAGGAAAGAGCGGTATCGCCCTGCACCTGTACAGCCCACGCGAGCGCAGCCGCCTGACCGCGATCGAAGCCCGGCTCGGCTTCAAGGCCACGATCGGGACGCTGCCGATGTCGGCGCTGTCACCGGATCGTCCCGTTCCGCCGGTGTTCGTGACGATCTGCATCGACGCCGGCCGCCGCGACAAGCTGCGTCCGGGCGATCTGCTCGGCGCGCTCACCGGCGCCGCCGGGCTGGCCAAGGAAGCGGTCGGCAAGATTTCGAGCTTCGACACCCGGACCTATGTCGCCATCGACCGGCGGTTTGCCAAGAGCGCGATCGAAGGGCTCAAGGCCGGCAAGATCAAGGGCAAGAACTTCCGGGTGCGGCCGATCGATTGACCGGCGGCCTCGCGGCGCCTTGCTGCTGCGCCGGAGGCGCCGGTCAATACGACATGGGCTGCCCGGTGGCCGTCAAGACGAGCCGCGTCCGGCGCGGATGGCGTTGTACAGGCAGATGCCAGTGGTGATGGTGGCCGCGACGACGGCGATGTAGAACGTGCCGTAGGACACCAGATTCGGCCAGTCACCGATCGGCTGCAGGCCGCGTTCCGGGGCGTAGACGGCCGTGGAGTAGCCGATCATGTTTCCCCACAACAGCACGATGGCCCAGTAGTACACCCACTTGGCCTGCCGGACGCTGAAGTTCAGACGCGCGCTCAAGGCCACCATCGCCATCACGTAGATCGAGTTCAGGATCGTCCCGACGTGCACGTTCCGCAGCAGTTCCTGCTGGTCCGGCACGATGATCTCGAAGCGTGGCAGCGGCACGATGTGAAAGACATTGCCGGCCAGCGCGATGAGCCAGACAAATCCGCCCATGAAGCCCAGGAACATCATGATGAAGCAGTGCGTGAGCAGCTTGCCGCTGATCCGGTCTGAAAACCCCTTGCCCGCTACTACCCAGGACTCCTGATCCATCGGTCTTCCCCTTCGTTCTAGTTGGTATGTCAGTGCGAGATTGCGACAGCCGCACGACGTCTGAAGACGCGCGACGATGCGGCGGGGTGCGCCGCCAGGCCGACCACGATCGGTGACCTGCGAGGCGCTGCCCGGATTCAGTACACAGCATTAACGTAACATCGTCAACGTTAATCGCCCGAGGCGGGTCGCTGCAGTCATCTGGTCGATACCGAGGCTGTGGACCGGCAGCGACGCGCCCGGCGACCCGCTCAGATCGACAGGCTGACCGTTACCCGCGCGCCGCCCAGCCCGCTGTCGGCCCGTGACAGTTCGACACTGCCGTCATAGACCTTGACCAGCTCCGCGACCGCGCCGAGGCCGATGCCCTGGCCGGGCGTGATGCTGTCGGCGCGGACGCCGCGGCTGAGCAGCTTGTCGGCGTCTTCGGGGAAGCCGGGGCCGTCGTCGTCGATTACCAGCACCAGCATCCGGTTGCGAATGTCGGCCTGCAGGCGCACCGCGGTCCTGGCCCACTTGGCGGCGTTGTCGAGCAGGTTGCCAAGCAGTTCGTAGAGATCGCCCTCGTCGGCGCGGGCCTTCAGGCTGTCGGCGATGTCGATCGTGAAGCGGAGCTGCTTGGTCGCGTAGACCTTGACCAGCGCGCCGACGATCTTGTCGGTCAGCGGCCTGAGCCGGACCGGTTCTGCCAGCGTGCGGCGGCCGGCGGCAGCAGCCTTGCGCAGCTGGTGATGGGTGATCTGCTGCATGCGGTCGACCGGATCGACCATGCGGTCTCGGGCATCGGCGGGCAGCGTCTGGTCTTCCACCACGCCGCGCAGCACGGCCAGCGGCGTCTTCAGCGAGTGGGCGAGGTCGTCGAGTGCGTTGCGGTAACGCTGCTGCTGGTTGCGCTCGGCGGAAATCATGGTGTTCAGGCCCTCGGCCAGCGGCGTGAGTTCGTCCGGGTAGCCGGCTTCGATGCGCGACTGCTGCCCGGATTCCACGCCGCGCAGTTCGCGGACCAGCTTGCGCAGCGGCGCTAGGCCCCAGCTGAGCACTGCCACCTGGACCAGGATCAGCGCCACCGCCGCGCCACCGAGCCAGGTCCACAGCACGCGGCGGAAGGCCTGCAGCTGGGCGCGGTAGTCGGCCTTGTCCTCCATGATCGCGACGGTGTAGCGGCTTTGCTTCTTGCGGCCGCCGCCGAACAGCCGCAGGCCGCCGGTTTCGGTCACCCAGCGGACGCCGTAGGTCATCGCAAAGCGGTCTTCGAGGTCGCTGAACAGGCTGTTGCCGACCTCCGGAGCCAGCAGCTCCGGCACGTCGCCGGCGAAGCTCGGACTGCGCCAGATGACCTTGCCGCGCTCGTTGAAGACCAGCGCCTCCAGGCCGGATTGCACGCGGCCGAGCCGGGGATCAGGCAGGGTGCCGCTGTTGATGCGGACGCCGCCGCTGTCGTCGAATTCGGCCGCGCCGAGCAGCGCGAAGATCAGGCCAAGCTGCTTGTCGCGCTGCACCTGGATCGAGGTGCTGCGGAAGGCCTGGTCGAGGCCGGCGCCGCACAGCAGCATGAACACCACCAGCACCAGCGTGGCCGCCAGCAGCAGCCGGGCGCGCAGCGATTTCACCGACGACGCACCGCGCCTGCCGTGTTCACGCCCTGGGCAGGGTCCAGCGGTAGCCGCTGCCGCGCTGCGTGGCGATCGGGTTCAGCGAACCGTCCGGATCGAGCTTGGTGCGCAGGCGGCGGATGAACACCTCGATGACGTTGGAATCGCGCTCCTCGTCCTCGCTGTACAGGTGCTCGGTCAGGGTCGATTTCGACACCACCTCGCCAGCATGCATCACCAGATATTCGAGCAGCCGGTATTCGTAGGCCGTCAGTTCGACGGCCGTGCCGTGCAGGCTGACGGTCTTGGCGGCGGTGTTGAGGATGATCGGCCCGGATTCCAGCTGAGAGGTGGTCCAGCCGACGCTGCGGCGGACCAGTGCCCGGGCACGCGCCAGCAGTTCTTCCTTGTGGAACGGCTTGACCAGATAGTCGTCGGCACCGGCTTCCAGGCCCTCGACCTTGCTCTGCCAGCCGTCACGCGCGGTCAGGATCAGGATCGGATAGCTGCGACCGGCCTTGCGCACGGCCTGGATGATGGCGATGCCGGGCGTCTTCGGCAGGCCGAGATCGATGATTGCCAGATCCACCGGGTATTCCACGGCCATGTACTGGCCCTGCTCGCCATCGGCGGCGACATCGACGATGTAGCCTTCGTCGGCGAGGTGGCGGCGAACCTGCTCGCGCAGGGCAGGATCATCTTCGACGACAAGCGCGCGCATCGACGGCTCCGGGGCGGCAGTGGAACGGCGGGACTGGCTGATTCTGGAAGCGAATTACTGCACGTGCACGACGCGGACTTCGCCGTCGCGCAGCAGCTTGACGCGATAGCCGTTGCCGCTCGGCTCCACCGACAGCACGCGGCCGCCGCCGTTCTCGCGCTGGGCACGCTTGGCGGCCTCGTTCGGGCTCAGGCCGCCACGAGGCAAATCATCCCGGTCACGCGCCTCGCGGCCCGGGTTGAGAAACTGGGTATCGAGCCCGAGCAGGCCGCCGCGCCGATCCGCCATCGCCGGCTGGCTGGCGGCCAGCAGGCTTGCAGCCAGGACGATCAGGGCGAGGGCGGCGCGCATCGGAGTTTCTCGGCGAGGCAGGCGATGTTCGAGAGCAACGAGTCTTAATAGTCGGCCGGGCTGACGCTGACGTTCACCGCCAGGCGGTCGCCCGGGTCATACGGCAGGCGGGTGTCGTAGATGCGACCGTGGTAACGATAACGCACGTCATAGCCATCGACACGCTGTTCGTAGCGGCTGTCCTCGATGGTCCGGCAACGTTCCTCGTAGCCGTACGACGGCTCGCGGTAACCGCGGCTGTTGTTGCGGCCGATGCTGGCGCCGGCGCTGGCACCGACCACGGCGCCGGCGGCCGTCGCCACCGCCCGGCCGGAACCCTGACCGAAGCGGTTGCCGACCACGCCGCCGACCACTGCACCCAGCACTGCGCCGACGCCGCTGTTGTCGCGGCCCCGGTAGCCGTCGTCGTAGACGACCTTTTCCTGGTAGCACTCCTCGCGGGGAACGGACACGCGCACGTCGGTGTAGATCGGGCGGCTGCTGATCACGTCGGCGTAGTCGGTGTTGTCATTGCGGCGGCCCGCCTGTGCGGTGGCAGACGTGCCAAGCACGGCGACAGCAGTCAGCAGGGAAGTGATCTGGGCGTTCATGACGACGTTCCTCGGATGGACGTGCGGGGGTGGGGTTTGCACGTTGCGAGGCCGAGACTACGCAGGCTTCCTGAATTGAGACTGAACTGCCGGCGCGCCATTCGCCGGCGGCTGGATGCGGCTGGTCAGTCGCGATCGATGCGCGACTGGTCGCGGGTTTCCGGCAGCCGCAGATAGACCATGAGTGACACGCCGATCATCGCCGCGACGTACCAGTAGAAGCCCGCCTCGACGCCGGCCTGCTTGAACCACAGCGCCACGTATTCCGCCGTGCCGCCGCACAGCGACACCGTGGCGGCGTACGGCAGACCGACGCCCAGCGCGCGGACCGCGACCGGGAACAGCTCGGCCTTCACCACCGCGTTGACCGCCGTGTAGCCGCTGATCACCACGAGGCCGGCCAGCATCAGCGCGAACGCGGCCAGCGGCTCGCGCACGGTGGCCAGCACGGTCAGCATCGGCACCGTGCCGAGCGCGCCGGCAAGGCCGAAGAACACCAGCAGCGGCTTGCGACCGATGCGGTCGGAAACCGCGCCGAACAGTGGCTGCAGCAGCATGTAGACGAACAGTGCGGCAGCCGAAATCAGGGTCGCGTCGTCTTTCGAGAAACCGGCCGTGTTGACCATGAACTTCTGCATGTAGGTCGTGCACGTGTAGAACGCCAGCGTGCCGCCGAGGGTCAGGCCTACCACCATTGCCACCTGCTTCGGGTGCTCGCGCAGCAGCCGGCGCATCGGCGCGCGTTCCGGTACCGCCTGCCGCGCGAAGCTGTCGGTCTCATGCAGGCCGCGGCGCAGCCAGAGTGCGGCCAGCGCGAGCAGACCGCCGATCGCGAACGGAATGCGCCAGCCCCAGTCGTCGAGCTGCTGCGGCGTCAGCAGCCAGCGCTGCAGCACGATCAGCAACGCCAGCGCGCTGAGCTGACCGAGGATCAGGGTCACGTACTGGAAGCTGGACCAGAAACCCCGGTGTTCGCGGCTGGCCACTTCGCTCAGGTAGGTCGCGGAAATGCCGTACTCGCCGCCCAGGCTCAGGCCCTGCATCAGCCGGCAGGCGATCAGGATGATTGGCGCGGCGACACCGATCTCGGCATAGCCGGGTGTCACCGCGATGGTCAGCGAGCCGGCGCACATCATCAGCACCGACAGCAGCATCGCGGCACGCCGCCCTTTCCGGTCGGCAAGGCTGCCCATCAGCCAGCCGCCGATCGGCCGCATGAAGAAGCCGAGCGCAAACACGCCGGCGGTGTTCAGCAGTTGCGCCGTGGGGCTGCTGCCGGGGAAGAAGGCCTTGGAGAAATACAGCGCGAACGCCGAATACGCGTACCAGTCGTAGTACTCGACCAGGTTGCCGATCGAACCGCTGAAGATCGCCCGGAAGCGGGCGCGCGGCGTCATCGGCGCGGCCGTCACGGCGTCAGCCCCGGCGGCATCTGTGGCGGGATGTAGTCGAGCGTCAGCCCCAGCGCCCAGAGCAGCAGCAGCACGACCGGCAGGTGGACGATGAACTGCAGGAACGTGTAGCCGACGATGTCGCGAACCTTCAGTTTGACGATGCCCAGCAGCGGCAGCATGAACAGCGGGTTGATCAGGTTCGGCAGCGCTTCGGCGGCGTTGTAGATCATCACGCCCCAGCCCAGATGCACCCGCAGGTCGTTGGCGGCCTGCATCACGTAGGGCGCCTCGATCAGCCACTTGCCGCCGCCGCTCGGCACGAAGAAGCCGAGCGTCGCCGAGTACAGGCCGATCACCACCGGAAAGCTTTCGCGGGTGGCGATGCCGGCGAAGAAATCGGACAGATGGCTGGCGATCGTCGCGCCGTCCGGCGCCCTGGCGGCGGTCAGCACCATCGCGATGCCGGCGTACAGCGGAAACTGGATCATGATGCCGGCCGTCGCCGGCACCGAATGGGTCACCGCGTCCAGGAAGCGCCTCGGCGTGCCCTGCAGCAGCAGACCGACGACCAGAAACAGGAAGTTGTAGGTGTTCAGGTTGGCGATCGCGGCGACGAAGCCGCGCGCCGCGAACTCGTCCCACAGCCAGGCGCCGCCGAGCGCTGCCAGCAGCAGGTTCAGCACGATGCTGTGCTCGGCCCGCTCGCCAGGCCGCAGCAGCCGGGATTCGGCCGGTGCCGGCAGCGACACGTCGATGCCGAGTTGCGCGGCAGTCTGCGCCTGCGCTGGCTGCGGCGCGGAACGCACCGCGACGAACCATGACATCGCCACGATCACCACCGTCATCGCCAGCGACTGCCACAGGAAGATGGTCTGGGTGAACGGAATCACGCCAGTGATCGCCAGCAGTTCCTTCGACATGCTGGCCGCGTTGGCCTGGAACTGCGCGGCAGTCGACGACAGCCCCAGCGCCCAGACCGCGCCGAGGCCGAGATAGCCGGCCGCCGATGCGGCGCGGTAATCCATCGGTAGATCGATACGCCGTGCCAGCGCCCGCACCAGCAGTCCGG
>CAYPJK010000125.1:0-7509 GCA_964411025.1 uncultured Nevskia sp. | reverse complement strand
GGAAGCCAGTTTTGACGTCGGCAGCCGCATGCTGCATGCGATGGGCCGGATCAACCGGCTGCAGAAGGCGGAAGTCCAGCAGGCCGGCTTCATGGTGCTGAAGTCGCCGGACATCCCGTCGGTGCTGGTCGAGACGGCGTTCATCAGCAACCCGCGCGAGGAAAAGCTGCTAGGCGATCCGGACTACCAGGACCAGCTGGCGGAATCGATCTTCGACGGCGTGCGCAGCTACTTCGCCCGTTACCGGCCGCAGCAGATCGCGACCGCCGTGCCGGTCAAGACCTCGACCACCGCCCGCCCGGCGCCGGCGCGCGCGCGGCGCTGACCGCTCGCCAGCGGCAACGCCGGCGCGTCATGCGCCTGCGGCGGGCACCGGAAGTTCATTAAGCTGGGCCCCCGCAACAGCTGTCGGCGCGCGTGATCCCTTCGATCTTCCCCGGACCCCTTCTCGTTTCGACCACCACGGACATCGCGGGCCCGTGAGCAGCATCCGCGTGCTGGACGAGCAGCTGATCAACCAGATCGCGGCTGGCGAGGTGGTCGAGCGCCCCGCCGCTGTCGTCAAGGAGCTGGTCGAGAACAGTCTCGACGCCGGTGCCACCGCGATCGAGGTCGAGCTGGAGGCCGGCGGGCTGAACCTGATCCGGGTGCGCGACGATGGCGGCGGCATTGCCCGCGCCGAACTGGCATTGGCGCTGACGCGGCACGCCACCAGCAAGATCGGCGGGCTCGATGATCTGGAGAAGGTCCGACGCTTCGGGTACCGGGGCGAGGCGCTGCCGAGCATCCTGTCGGTGTCGCGCTTCGCGCTGACCTCGCGGACCGCTGACCAGCCGCATGGCTGGAAGCTGGGCGGGAGCGGCGTGCCGGACGGCGTCGAACCGCAGCCGGCGGCGCATCCGATCGGCACCACGATCGAAGTGCGCGACCTGTTCTTCAATACCCCGGCGCGCCGCAAGTTCATGAAGGCGGACGGCACCGAATTCCGCCATGTCGACCAGATCCTGCGGCGGCTGGCGCTGACCCGTTTCGACCTGCGGCTGAAGCTCGGCCACAACGGGCGGCGCAGCTTCGAACTGCCGCGCGCCGACGGCGAGGCAGCCCGTGCCGCGCGGGTGGCGCAGGTCTGCGGGGAGGAATTCTTCGCCAACGCGGTGACGCTCGACGAGCAGCGTCTCGGCCTGCGCCTGTGGGGCTGGCTGGCACTGCCGAGCTTCGCGCGGGCCCAGCCGGACCTGCAGTACCTCTACGTGAACGGCCGCAACGTGCGCGACAAGCTGCTCGGCCATGCACTGCGCCGTGCCTACGCCGACGTGCTGCATTCGCAGCGGCATCCGGCGTTCGTGCTGTTCCTGGAACTGGACCCCGCGCGCGTCGATGTCAACGTGCATCCGCAGAAGACCGAGGTGCGCTTTCGCGATGCGTCGGTGGTTCACGACTTCCTGTTCGGCGCCGTCCACCAGCTGTTGCGACACGTTCGCCCGGAACCGGCGCTGCATCACCGGGTCACGTTCGAGACGCCGGGCCTGCCGGCCAGCGAACCCAGCCAGGTTGCGCTGCGCTACCCGCAGCCGTCGGCGGCGCCATCGTGGCCGGTCCGCGAGCGGGGTGCAGACATCGGTGGCGCGGCGCCATGGCCGTTGTATCGACCGCCGGCCGAGGCGATGCCGCGCGAGTCGCAGGTCGACGCCGCCGATGCCGATGCCGGCGACGAGGCGCCGCTGGGCCGGGCGATCGCGCAGATCCGTGGCGTGTTCGTGCTGGCCGAGAACCGCCACGGGCTGGTGCTGGTCGACGCCCATGCCGCGCACGAGCGGGTGATCTACGAGCGCTTCAAGCGCGAACTGGCCAGCGATGGCATCGCCGCCCAGCGCCTGCTGCTGCCGGAGCCGGTGGTGGTCGGTGAAGGGGAGGCCGACGCGCTGGAAGGGCAGGCCGAGTCCCTGCGCCGCTTCGGCCTGCTGATCGATCGCAGTGGCCCGGACACGGTGACCGTGCGGGCGGTCCCGGCACTGCTGGTCAAGACCGATCTGGGTGCGCTGCTGCGCAGCCTCTGCGGCGGTGCCGAGGCGGCCGAAAGCGCCGAGCATTTCGGCGAGGCGCTCGACGCCCAGCACCGCATCCTGGCCGACATGGCCTGCCGCGCCGCGATCAAGGCCAACCGGCGGCTGACGCTGGCGGAGATGGACGCGCTGCTGCGCGACATGGAGCGGACGCCGAACGCAGGCCAGTGCAATCACGGCCGGCCGACCTGGGTGCAGATCGATGCCGATGGCCTCGACCGCCTGTTCCTGCGCGGGCGCTGAGCAGGCGGCCGGCGGGCATCGTCAGCTGTCGACTTCGCCTCGGCGCAGCGAGTACAGGCGGTACTTGCCGTAGCGCTTGGCCAGCTCGATTTCGCCGGCGTACTCGGCGGCGTAGCGATCCGGCGCTTCCAGCATCAGCCGGGCGGCGAAGGCTTCGGTGACGAAGATCATGCCGGGCGGCGTCACCGGCTCGACCCGCGCCGCGAACGACAGCTGGGAACCGAAATAGGTGGTCGTGCCCTCGACCGGGTCGATGCCTTCGAACACCGGTGCGTAGTGCGCGGACAGGCGCAGCTCGAGCTTTTCCAGCATGCCGCCAAGACCGGTACGGGCCCGCTCGACAATGTTGTGGATGCAATCGGCGATCCGTGCCGTGGTTTCGGCATCATCGGTCACCACATGCACCGCGTCGCCCCAGGTGTGCTGCAGCAGGATGTGCGGCTGGTGCTCGGCCAGCGCGGCGGCGATCCCGCCGATCAGCACATCCTGGAACACCGGCTGCTCCTCGTCGCCCAGCCGGATGTAGCCGGCGACATCGGCGAACATGATGGCGACCAGCCGCCGCGTCTCCGGCTGACCGTTGCGGCCGGGTCCGCAGTGCGGCGGCTGCGGTACGCTGCAGCCGCAGGTCGCGTCGGCGGCACGCGGGCCGCCGACCTGGCCGAGCTCGTGCCATTCGGCGCCGATCCGGCGCGCTTCCAGACGCGACAGACCGCAGGCGGTGGCCGACACGTAGGCCGCGCGCCAGTCGCCCTCGCGCTCGAGGAAGCCCTGGGCAATCGAGCATTCGCCGCCGCGCTCCAGATGGCCGTGCAGGCGCTGCGCGATGGCCGGACCGTGATGCCGCTGCCACTCCTCCACCAGCTGCTCGCGGGCGGCCGGCAGCACCAGATGAACGCGGATCCCGCGCAGCTGGTAGTGCTCGGCAATCTCCAGCTCGCGCGGGCCGTTCAGGCCGATGCAGACGAACGAGGCCTCCGCCGGCAGCGGCAGCTCCGCCGGCAGCGCCGACGGCACGAACAGCACCGGCGCAACCGACAGCGCGGCCAGATGCGCGGGATCGTGGCCGAGATGGCGGCAGATCAGCCGCAGCTGGGCGCTGGTGCGGCTCAGGGCATTGACGTTGCCGGGCTGCAGCTGCACGGCCCGGGCCAGGGCGCCGCGCACCCGTTCGAGGCTGCCGAGGAGCAGCGCGGCCTCGGCTTCGGTGACGGCGCGGTAGTAGCGCTCGGTGTCGCCGACGCCGGTACCGTCGGCACCGTGGGCCAGCGCGTCCAGCGAGTCGAGCACCCGGCGCGCCAGGGCCAGCGCCTCCGGACCGTGGCCGCCCAGCATCAGCATGGTGGCGGCGTTGATGCCGGGGAAATAGCCCTGCGCGTGGTCGAAAGCCTGGGCGTAGACCCGGCCGGCTTCGACGAACAGGGCCGGGGCCTTGCCGGCCGGCGCGGCAAGCGCCAGGTCCTTCAGCAGGCGGGCCTTCAGCGACAGCCATTCCTCGACGTTGTAGCGATCGCCGGCATCGGCGCCGATGCCCAGCTCGCGGTAGCGGCGCAGCGCCAGCTGGGTGCTGCCGGCGTTGGCCAGCGACAGCAGGGCGAGGTGGTCAAGCTCGCGCGAGCGCAGGCCGTCGGCACGGGCGCGTTCGGCGAGGTCGTGGCAGAGCAGGTAGTTGCCGGTCTTCAGCGCCGCGCGGCAGGCGTCGAGCACCTGCTGCAGCGGGTCGAGCAGTGCCGATTCGATGCCGCCACTGTCGGACGGCCCGACGGGCGGCACGGCCGCCAGGGTCGGGTCGATCAGCAGCAGCGGCCGCCCGGTCACGGCCGGCCGGCGCAGGTGCAGCGTTGACAGCGCCGCCGGAATCCGGGCCGGGCGATGCCGCCAGCTGACCACGTCGGCAGCGCCGCCGGGCAGGCCGCTGTGGCCGGGCCGCAGGATCGCGACCAGCACGTCCGACTGCTCGGCCAGGCAGGCGGCCAGCTGCCGGTACTGGCGCTGGCGGAAGGCACCGAGCCGGAGTCTGGGATCGGCCGGACCGCCGGGCACCAGATCGATGACCACCGCGCACAGCGCCAGCTGTTCCTCGATGCCGGCGCGCACCGCCTCGATGGTGGTCGGTTCCAGGATCACCGACATCTCGCCGAGCCGCGCCACCCAGTCGTCGATCAGCACCGGCACCGGCACCGGCAGCAGCGCCACGGTGTCGAACGCGATGCCGGCCTCGCGCAGCCACTGGCTGGCGACCTGCTTGAACAGCAGGTCCGCGCCCGGCGCCAGTCCGGTCACCAGGCTGACGCGCCGGGGATTGGCACGGGTGATCAGGGTGGGCAGGGCCTCGTGGCGCAGGCGGCTGGTCACCGCCGTACGCTCGCTGGCCGACAGCCGCAGATGGCCCGTGGCCCCAATCAGCAGATGCCCGTCATCCTGCAGCGGCAGGCGGCTCAGCCAGGCCTCGAGGCTGATCCGGACCATGCTGTCAGCCGTTGCCGGGCAGGCTGGCGGCCGTGGCGCGCATCAGCACGTAGACGGCGCCGGTGCCGCCATCGTGCGGGCGCGCCGAGCAGAAGGCGATGACATCGCTGCGCCGGCGCAGCCAGCTGTCGAGCAGGGTCTTGATCACCGGGCCGGTGTTCGGGGAGCGGTTGCCCTTGCCGTGGATGATCCGGACGCAGCGCACGTCGCGCGACTGGCATTCGGCCAGAAACATCGACACGGCCAGCTGGGCATCGCCGCGGTTCATGCCATGCAGGTCCAGTTCGGCACGCACCCGGTAGGCGCCCCGGCGCAGCTTGCGCCAGACGCTGTCCTGCAGGCCGGGCCCGCGATAGCTCAGGGTGTCGCCACTTTCGATCAGCTCGGGCTCGAACATGCCGAACTCGAGCAGCTCGGCCATCACCGCGCGTTCATCCGCCTCGGCCTGACGCGGCCGGGGGGGCGGTGCCGTACGCAGCGGCGCACTCCGGTCGGAGCCGCTGCGGCGCTGCACGCCGGCCATCGCCGAGCGGAAGTCGACGTCGTCGGTGGAGTCGGGCAGGGCGTCGTCGGCGGGGCTTGGCATGGCAGCCGCATCATAGCCCGGTGCCACGTAAACTAAGGCCATTCCTCACGACACCCCCACCATGCGGATACTCCTGTCCAACGATGACGGCTGCACGGCACCCGGACTGCTGGCGCTGGCGCGACAGCTGCGCAGCGAACATCAGGTCGACATCGTCGCCCCGGACCGCAACCGCAGTGCGGCCTCGAACTCGCTGACCATCCTGGTGCCGCTGCGGGTCCAGAAGCATGACGACGGCACCATCTGCGTCGATGGCACGCCGACCGACTGCGTCCATCTGGCGCTGGCCAGCCTGCTGCCGGAGAAGCCGGAGATGGTCGTGTCGGGCATCAACAACGGCCCGAACCTCGGCGACGACACGCTGTACTCCGGCACCGTGGCGGCGGCGATGGAAGGCCGGCACCTCGGCTCGGCGGCGATCGCGGTGTCGATGTCGGCCTACAACCCGAAGCACTACGACACGGGCGCGCGCGCGACGCTGAAGATCATTGCAGAGCTGGCGCGCAATCCGTTTCCCGGCCACACCATCCTCAACGTCAACGTGCCGGATGTGCCCTGGGAGGCGCTGCAGGGCTTCGAGGTGACGCGGCTCGGCCATCGCCGGCAGTCGGAACCCGTGGCCGAGGCGCTCGATCCGCGCGGCCGGCCGATCTACTGGATCGGCCCGGCCGGCCCGGGCGCCGATGCCGGGCCCGGCACCGATTTCCACGCTGTCGAACAGAACCGGGTGTCGATCACGCCGCTGCTGGTCGACCTGACCCGCCACAGTGTCATCGACAAGCTGCGCGACTGGGCCCAGGGCTTGTGATGGTCGGCAGTCACCCGCACAGCCGCGGGCTGGGGCTGGCCTCGCCGGCCAGCCGCGCCAAGATGGTCGAGGAGCTGCGCCGGAACGGTGTCGACGACGAGCGGGTGCTGGCGGCGATGCTGAAGATTCCGCGCCATGACTTCGTCGAGGAAGCGTGGAAAGGCGAGGCCTACCGCAACCGGCCGTTGCCGATCGGCCAGGCGCAGACCCTGTCGCAGCCGGTGGTGGTCGGGTTGATGAGCCAGGCGCTGCTGGTGCCCTCAAGCGAAACCGGTGCGCGTCGCCGGGTGCTGGAAATCGGCACCGGCAGCGGATACCAGACCGCCGTGCTGGCGGAGCTGATCGAGCGGGTGTACTCGGTCGAACGGCTCAAGCTGCTGTCGGAATCCGCGCGCAAGCGGCTGGCCGGCCTGGGCTACCGCAACATCCATTTTGGCTATGCCGACGGCACCCTCGGCTGGGATGCCCACGGACCTTACGACGGCATCATCGTCACCGCCGCCGCTGCGGAGGTGCCGCGCGCGTTGCTCGAACAGCTGGCGCCGGGCGGACGGCTGGTGATTCCGGTCGGCCCGCCCAACAACCAGATGCTGCGCGCCATCGATCGCAGCGGCGCCCGCTACCAGGCCACCGATCTCGCCACGGTCAGCTTCGTGCCGTTGCTCGAAGGCCGCGCCTGAGCCCGCTCACCGCACCCGCGCCATGATCGAAGCCTTCAAGCAGTGGATTGCCGAGGTGGTCGCGCAACTCGGCTACGGCGAGATCCTGCTGCTGATGGCGCTGGAATCGAGCCTGTTCCCGGTGCCGTCGGAGCTGGTGATGATTCCGGCCGGCTATCTCGCCCGCAATGGCAGCCTTGATCCGTTCGTGGCGGCGCTGGCCGGTGGCGTTGGCTCGGTGCTCGGCGCCAGCGCCAACTACCTGCTCGGCCGCCATGTCGGTCGCGCCTTCCTGCTGCGCTTCGGCAAGTACCTGCTGATCAACGAAGCGAAGTACCACGAGGCGGAAGCGATGTTCCTCGGCAATGCCGCGCGGGCCACCTTCATCGGCCGCTTCATTCCGGTGGTGCGGCATCTCATCTCGCTGCCGCCGGGCGTGTTCGGCATGGCCTACCTGCCGTTCGCGCTGATCACCTTCGCCGGCGCCACGATCTGGTGCGGCGTGCTGGTGGCGGCTGGCTATTGCTTCGGCGACGCGGCGATCGGCGTGATCAGCACTTACACCCACGAGCTGACGCTGGCGGTGCTGGTACTGCTGGTGGCGGGTGGGCTGTGGTTCCTGCTGCGCCGGCGCGGCTGAGCCGCCGCTGGCTGCTGGCCGCGCTGCTGGCGCTGCTGGTG
>CAYPJK010000124.1:0-7514 GCA_964411025.1 uncultured Nevskia sp. | reverse complement strand
TCGCCGCGCTGCTGCAGGTAGCGGTCGATGTCGAACGCGAAGTCCGCGCACAGCGCCGGCTGGCAGGGCAGCGCGCCGTAGCTCGCGAAGTTGGCGATGTTCACTGCATCGGTCAGCGGCGCCGCGCGGCGGGCCAGCTTCAGCAGGTAGTCGTAGGACGTCACGTCGTGGCCGGGCACCGCAAACAGCGGCTGGCCGTCCTTGCCGCGCCGCTGGAAGATCTCCGGCATGGCCCAGGGCAGCAGTTCCGACAGCGCGTCGCCGAAGCCGTAGGCGACATCCGGCACCGCCGGATCATCCGGATAGCCGGTCGAGCGCAGTTCCACCAGCTCGGCTCCCAGCTGGTCGCGCAGCACGCGCTTGATCTCGCCGTCGATCTGCTCGGAGATCGCCACGTGGTTGGCGGTCTTCTTGACCATGTGCTCGCGCACGATCGCGATGCGCAGCCCGCGCAGCGGTGCGGCCTGCGGGGGCGCAGCCACGGCGTTGATGATGGCGGCGGCGTACGGCTGCGCCGGCACCAGCGCCTTCGGCACGGCGGTGAAGGCGTCGCGACGGTCGTAGTAGCCGTCGACCGGATCGCGCAGCGCATCGAACACTTTCACCGCATCGACGAGCGTCCGCGCGTGGATGCCGGCGCGATCGTTGAACCACTGGTAGCCGATGCCGCCGTTGTCCGGCAGCAGGCCCTTGGTGGTCAGCAGGCTGGCGATGCCGTTGCGCGACGCCGGCCCCTGGCAGGACGCGCCCGACTGCTCGCAGATGCCGATCGCCACCAGATTCGCCGCCACCGCCACGCCGGAGCCGCCGCTGGAGCCGCGCGAGACGCGCTCGGTGTCGTAGGGATTGCAGCTCTGGCCGCCCCAGCTGCCCATCGTCTGGCCACCGGCTACCAGGTTCTTCGTCGCCTGGTTCGGCCCGCCTGGATCGCCCGGGCCGCCGTTGAATTCATGGGCCACCGACTTCGCGTAGATGATCGCGCCACGCGCCCGCAGCCGGGCGACGATGGTCGAATCGGCCGGCGGCACATCCATCGCGAAGCGCACGTCGTTGTTGGCCGTGGTGCGCATGTCGCGGGTGTCGTAGACATCCTTGACGGCGACCGTGATGCAGTACATCGGCAGGGCTGCAAGGTCCGGCTTGCCACCGAACTGCGCATCCAGTTCGGCAGCGCGTTCGAGCGCATCCGGCTGCTGGCGGAACGCGTCGCAGACTGCCGGCGCGTCCTGCGGCAGCGGGCCTTTCGACGGATGGCGATCGAAGTCGCCCTTGCAGGTCACCGAGCGCTCGCCGCGAATGTTCAGCGTTTCCAGCGCGTTGAGCTGGCCGGCATCGGGCAGGCCGACGCGCATGCCGGTCTGCGTCATCGCGGTGGGGTCGGAGACCGTGCGCGCCATCTCCCCGTATTCGAGCGGCAGGCCCTGGTAGCGGCCGAGGTCCGGAAAGATCGATGAGGCCTTGACCGTCGTGGTCGGGAACGCCAGCGCCTTGCCGGCGCGGACATAGCCGGTCGCGGCAGGAATCTTCTTGCCGCCCGGCGTCACCAGCGCCGTGCAGACACCGTTGTAGGCGCGGGCGCGATCGATGTAGGCCTGCACGATGTCGCGGCAGCTCGCCTTGCCGCTGCTGATCGCCGCGTGGGTGTCGGTGATCGTCGCTTCGACGACCTCGAAATCAGCGGCGCGGCTCGCCGTGCCGATGCCGGCCAACGCCAGCAGCAGCGCCGTGCCGATGCCGGCGAGACGGCGGGCGGGTGTGGGGCGGGTTGCTGCGCGCGACCTGTTCAAGACGACGCTCCGGCATGCGCTGGCCGAAGCGGCCATGACTGAAGGCTCAGACGGGCGGCATCAGCCGGCCCCCACCATCGAATGTCGTGTCCCGCGCGATCCGCGCCGTCCGATCGGCGCGTGTCCCCGCCGTGCCGCGGTCGGGGCAGCGGGCTCGGCTTGATGCACGGCCGCCAACCGTCGTGGTGGCCCGACCTGCGCGGTCACCGCGGGTGGCCGACGACAGGCCACAAGGCTTCAGTCCAGGAACGACTTCTTCACCGTCAGCCCGCCAGAGGTCTGGTCGCCCAGGCGGGCGCGCGACACGGTGCGGCCGATGCTCAGGCTCAGCCAGGTGCCGCGGCCGAGATGCAGGTCGCCGCCGATGGCGAGCTTCAGGTAGTTGTCGCGGTCGCCGTTGCGAAAGGCATCGAGCAGCATCGCGGCTTCCACATTGGCGCTCCACGGCCCGGTGCCGCCGCGCAGGCGGGTCGACACCGCCAGCTGGTCGGCCGTCACGTTGCGGCCGCCGGCCTGCGGGTCCGGCAGCGGTTCGCCGTGGCGCCACAGCAGCTGACCGAGCACCTGCGCGTGGCGGCCGAGGAAGGACGGCGTCCAGTCCGGCCGGGTGCCCAGTGCATCGAAGCCGTACGCGGTGGTCGCGAAGGCGACGAAGCCGCGCGGTTCCAGCGCGCCGACGCCATTGGCCAGCGTGCGGAAGGTCGGCGACAGGCCGATCGCATGGCCAGTGGCGTTCCAGGTGTAGGCCGCTACTTCCGGATCGTCGCGGCAGTCGCGCATGCCCTGCCGCGCCAGCACCTGCAGTTCGGCGCGATAGCGGGCGTCGGCGCGCTGCAGCTCGGCGGCGACTTCGCTGCGCTGCTGCAGCAGCGCGGCGCGTTCGGCCGGATCGCGGATGCCGGCCCGCAGCCGCTCGTCCAGCGCCTGCAGCGCCGCCACCTGCGCCAGATCGGCATCGCGGGCCGCGGTCGGCGGCGTGACGCGCCGTTCGAAGCAGTCGCGCAGCGAACCGGGGCCGCGGTGCACGCGTGGATCGCGCTGCTCGTGCAGCACCAGACGCAGCGTCGGCGCGAAGCGGGTGCTGAGGTCCTGCGCGCTTTCACCCCGGCTGACCGCCAGCGACAGCTGGATCCGCGACACGAAGCGCTTGTGGCGATCGTGCTGGTAGTCGGCCAGCGCCAGCCGCGAGCGACCGAGCTGGGCCGGCGCGAAATCGATGCCCAGTGCGGCGCGCGGCCGGCCCTGGTCGTCGAACACCTGGGCGGCTTCGATCGAGAAATCGGAGGCCGCCAGCGCCTGCGCGGTCAGGAACGGCGCGACGCCGAGCGTGGTGAAGCTGGCCGGTTCCGGGCCGGCGACGTCGATGCGCACCCGGCGCATCGGGGTGTCGCGCTGCAGGTCATCGAACCAGCCGGACTCGGCGGCGTGCGCCGGCAGCGCGAGCAGCAACAGCAGGAATACGACGGACGTGCAGCGCGACATGGCAGGGATTGCGGACACCACCCGGTCGGCGGCAGCGGAGGCTCGCGGGTTTCGGCGGCCGTTGCAATGCGCGGCAACGCCGGGCGGCGAGGTAGGGCGCGGCGGACAGCAGGCGTCTGCTGAAGGTGGCGGCCGCGGGCCGCTGCCCGCCGTTTCACGAAGGGGAATTCCGATGCGCCGTCCAGAGCCGAACCCTGTCCCGTTCCTGCGCCGTCCGCGCGCCCTGCCGATCGCCGCCGCCGCCGTGCTGCTGGCCGGCGGACTGGATGGCGGACGGGCCGCGCAAGCCGCGCCGCTGCCGCTGACCGAGGCCAGCATCCCGCAGCTGCAGCAGGCGATGGCCGACGGCAGCCTGAGCAGCGAACGGCTGGTGTCGCTGTACCTCAGACGCATCGAGGCTTACGACAATCGCGGCCCGGCGATCCACAGCGTCATCACGCTGAACCCGAAGGCGCTGGAGACCGCGAAAGCCCTGGACCGCGAGCGCAAGGCCGGCAAGCTGCGCGGCCCGCTGCACGGCATTCCGGTGCTGCTGAAGGACAACTACGACACCGCCGACCTGCCAACCACCGCCGGCTCGTTCCTGCTGAAGGGCTCGATTCCGCCGGACGACGCTTACATGGTCCGGCGCCTGCGCGAAGCCGGCGCGATCGTGCTGGCCAAGGTGAACCTGTCCGAGTTCGCGTCCGGCGGCGCGCAAAGCTCGCTCGGCGGCCGCACCCGCAATCCGCATGACCTGACGCGCACGCCGTCCGGCTCCAGCGGCGGTACCGGCGCGGCGCTGGCGGCGGTGTTCGCGCCGCTCGGCTTCGGCACCGATACCGGCGGCTCGATCCGCGGCCCGTCGACCGCCAACGGCGTGGTCGGCCTGAAGCCCACACACGGGCTGCTGAGCCGCGACGGCATCGTGCCACTGGCGCTGAGTTTCGACACAGGCGGCCCGATGGGCCTGAGCGTCGCCGACATCGCGGTGTCGCTCGGCACCATGACCGGTGTCGACCCGGCCGATCCGGCCACCGACAAGAGCGCCGGCAAGTTCGAGACCGACTACACGAAATACCTGAAGGCCGATGCGCTGAACGGCGCGACGATCGGCATCGCCCGCGACTTCATGGGCCAGGACGAGGATGTCGACTGGGTCATCGAGACGGCGCTCTCGACGATGCGCAAGGCCGGCGCGACGATCGTCGAGGTTCGCTATCCGAAATGGCTGCTCGACAGCCGTGCCGAGTTCTACAACGCCATCCGCCGTCCCGAGTTCCGCAGCCAGATCGGCGACTACCTGAAGACCCTGAAGCCTGGCTATCCGAGGTCGCACGCGGAGCTGATGGCCGGTGTGGAGGCGCTGGTCTCGCCGACCGACGGGCTGATCCCCAACGAGGCGCGCTGGAACCTGTTCAAGCAGGAAGCGGCCAGCGGCAGCCTTGACGATCCGGCCTACCTGAGCGTCCGCGACCACGCGCTGCCGCTGGTGCGCGCCGCGCTCGATGGCCTGATGAAGCGCCAGCGGCTCGATGCGATCGTCTACCCGACGTCGCCGAAGCGGCCGGCGCGCACCGATCTCGATCCGGTCAGCGGCGGCCCGGAAGGCCGCTCGGCCACCAACTTCGCCAATCTCAGCGGCTATCCGGACCTGATCGTGCCGGCCGGCTTCACCACGGGCGGGCTGCCGGTCGGCATCTCGTTCTTCGGCCCGGCGTTCAGCGAACCGACGCTGATCGCGCTCGGCTACGCCTTCGAGCAGCGCAGCCACGCACGCCGGCTGCCGGCGCTGACGCCGCCGCTGCCGGGCGAGCAGATCGGCCGCTGACGCGGCGCCGTCGCATCGCCGGGTTTCAGCTCGGCGGCGCGGCGGCGACGGTCAGCAGGACATCGATCTCGGCGAGATCGCTTTCCGCCAGACGGCCGGCCTGGCGCTTCAGGTTCAGCACGCTCAGCAGGTAGTCATAGCGGCTCTGGGAATAGCTGCGCTGGGTCGCGTAGAGGTTGCGCAGCGCCGTCAGCACGTCGACTTCGGTACGGGTGCCGACCTTGAGCCCGAGCTGGCTCGATTCCAGCGCCAGCTGCGCCGAGCGCATCGCCGCCTGCGTCGCCCGCACGCTGGCGATCCCGGAGATCACGCCCTGGAAGGCATCGCGGGTCTGTCGCTCGACGGTGCGCTGCGTGCTTTCCTCGCTGGCCTTCGACTGCCGCCCGAGGGCGCTGGCCTGGCGGACCTGCGAGGCGATCAGGCCGCCGGCGTAGATCGGCAGGCTGACGCTGAGGCCGATGCCGCTGCGCGTGGAATCGGCATTGCGCTCGCTGCTGTTGAGGCTTTCGGTGTAAGTCGCGCTGAGGCTCAGGGTCGGGTAGTGCCGGGCGCGCACGGCGCGGACGTTGCGCGCGGCGATCTCGGTGGCCAGGCGGGCAATGCGCAGCTCGTAGTTGTCGCTGCGGGTGGCATCCAGCCATGGCTCGATGCGGGCCGGCGCCGGCGGGTTCAGCGGCATTTCCTCGGCCAGTGCCTGACCGGCATCGGCGGCGCGGCCGGTGATTTCCTCCAGTGCCCGCTGGGCATTGGCCAGCCGGCGCTCGGCGGCGATCACCGTGGCGATGCTGGCATCGAACGCGGCGCGGGTTTCCTGCACGTCGATCAGCGTCGCGAGGCCGACTTCGCGACGGCGCTCGGCCTGGGTCCACTGCCGTTCGGTGGCGGCCCGCTCGGCGCTGCCGGTGCGCAGCGCGTCGCTGGCTGCCAGCACCTCGAAATAGGCCTGCGCCAGCCGCAGGATCAGGCTCTGCTGGGCGCTGCGGAAACTGGCTTCGGCCTGCGCCACGCTGATGTCGGCCTGCTTCAGGCGCTCGAAGGCTTCCTGGCTCCACAGCGTCTGGCTCAGCTGCACCTGGCCCTGATCGAAGCTGTTGTAGAAATCGATCCGGCTGCTGGCGTTCGGCGCCGGATTGGTCGGGTCGGTGATGATCCGGCTGCTGCTGGTGGTGATCTCGTTGTGGCTGCGCTCATGCGTGCCGCTGGCCGTGAGGCGCGGCAGGAAGGCCGACAGCGCCTGCGGCCTGGCTTCGATCGCGGCGTCGCGGGCGTACTGCGCGGCCCGCAGGCTGCGATCCTGGTCGAGCGCGTCGTGATAGCGGTCGAGCAGGTCATTGGCAGTGGCGAAGCCGGGCAGCACGGCGACGCCCGCAAGCAGGGCAGGGACGAACGAACGGCGCATGGTGGTCATCGGGCGGAGGGCGCTGCGGCCGGAAATCGCGGCCGTCGTGCTGAAGACGGCTGCCGTGGCGTTTCCCCCACCGCGCGGACACGGCCTTGACGCCAGGGTGGGGTAGGCGGCCTGCGGCGCGTCGAAGGCAGCGACGGCCCCGCTGTGCCCTTCGATCCGGCCGTCGTTCCCGTGCAGGAGCGCTGCCATGCCGTCCATCCCGCGTCTTTCCCCGGTGCTCGCCGCCCTGCTGCTGACGACCGCTGCACTGGCCTGCGCGCCGGCGGCGGCAGCGAAGCCGACGTTCCACCTGCACGAGGCGACGATCGCCGAGATCCAGGCTGCGCTGGCCAGCGGCGAACTGAGCACCACCAGTCTGGTGCAGCTCTACCTGAAGCGGATCAAGGCCTACAACGGCCGCTGCGTGGCCGAGCCTGAAGGCGTCCTCGGGCCGATCACGACGATTCCGCACGCCGGCCAGATCAATGCGCTGTCGACGCTCAACCTGCGACCTAAGGCGCGCAAGCGCTGGGGCTTCGATGCCCGCAAGGCGCGCAGCCTGACCGACACCGCCGATGCCGATCCGGCGATGCCGGACGCGCTGGAAGCCGCCGCCGCGCTCGATGCCGCGTTCGTCCGCACCGGCAAGCTCGCCGGCCCGCTGCACGGCGTGGTGATCGCGATCAAGGACCAGTACGACACCTTCGACATGCGCACCACCTCCGGTGCCGATGCCTTCTACGCCAACGACCGGCCGCCGAAGGACGCGCTGTTCATCACCCGGCTGCGCGAGGCCGGCGCGATCATCATCGGCAAGTCCAATCTCGGCGAGTACGCGTCGGCGGTGCCGCGCAGTTCGTTCGGCGGCACCTTCTGCAATCCCTACGACACCGAGCGCACGCCGCGCGGCTCGTCCAGCGGCTCCGGCTCGGCGGTCGGCGCCAACCTGGTGACCTGCGCGATCGCCGAGGAAACCGGCTCCTCGATTCGCGGCCCGGCCAGCGCCGCGAGCGCGGTCGGCATTGCCGGCACCCAGGAACTGGTGCCG
>CAYPJK010000123.1:0-7520 GCA_964411025.1 uncultured Nevskia sp. | reverse complement strand
GCGTGCTGCACAAGGACCTGAAGCCGGCCAACCTGCTGGTCGGTCTCGATGCGGCCGGTCGGCCGCAGATCCGGCTCGGCGATTTCGGCAGCGGCCGGCTGATGGATCTGGCGCGCCTGGAACGGCTGGAGATCACCCGGCTCGGCTTCACCCGCGTGGCCGACGCTGCCGAAGACGGGGGCGACAGCAGCGGCACGCCGTTCTACTACGCGCCCGAACTGCTGGCCGGCCAGCAGCCGACCGTGCAGACCGATCTCTACGCGCTCGGCGTGGTGCTGTACCAGATGATCGTCGGCGACCTGAAACGGCCCCTGACGGTCGGCTCGGAGGCCGAGATTGCCGATCCGCTGCTGCGCGAGGACGTGGCCGCCGCTGCCGCCGGGCGCGGCGAGGAACGCCTGCGCGACGCCGCCGAACTGGCGCGCCGGCTGCGCAGCCTGCCGCAGCGTGCCGCCCGGCTGGCCGAACAGGCGGCCGAAAAGGCCGAAGCGGAACGCCTGAACGCCCGGTTGGCCCGGCTCGGCGCGCTGCGCCGCCGGCTGATTCCGCTGGCGGCGACCCTGCTGGTCGGCATCGTGGCGACCTCGTACATGGCCTGGCAGGCGCGCCAGGCGCGCGACCGTGCCGAGCTGGAAGCCGCCAAGGCTGCGGCCATCAACCGTTTCGTCAACGAGGACCTGCTGAACGCCGCCAATCCGCTGCAGCGTCCGCCGGGCGCGCCGGAAGTGACGGTGCGGGCGGCCATCGAGGCCGCCGTGCGGACGGTCGACAGCCGCTTCGCCGGCCAGCCGGCGGTGGCGGCATCAGTGCTGACCACGCTCGGCGTGCTGCGCCACGAGTTCGGTGACTACGAGGCCGCGATCACGCTGTTCGATCAGGCGATCGGCCGTGCCGAGGCGGCCGCCGCGCCGGCCGAACGCGACAAGGCGCGGCTGGAGCGCGCGGCCGTGCTGATCTCCGCCGGCCGCGATGGCGACGCGGTGGCGGCGCTCGAAAGCCTGCTGGCCGATCAGCAGGCGCAGCCGGTGGCGGCGCTGGAAACCCGGCTGCGGCTGCTCGAGGCGCAGTCCCGGCAGGGCAGCGATGCCGCCTTCCTGACGCCGCTGGCGGCACTGCGCAGCGAAGCCAATCGCCAGCTCGGCGAGCCGAACGGGATTGCCGGCGAGGCCGGCGGCCTGATCGCCGCGATCCACCGGGTGGCCGGCCGGCCGGAGCGTGGCGTCGACGACGCCCGCCGGGCCTGGGCCGACCTGAAGGCGGTCTATGGCGCCGATCATCCGACGACGCTGAAAGTGCAGGTCAACCTCGCCCACGGCCTCGATGCGCTGGGCCGTCGCGACGAGGCGGTGGCGGCGGTGCGCGAGGCGGCCCGGCGCATCGAGGCACGCTTCGGTGCGATGGCCACCGACAGCCTGTATGTGCAGAACGAGCTGGGCTACCTCCTCAACCTGCAGGGCCGCCATGCCGAGGCCGAAGCGGTGTTCGCCGATCTGCTTGCCCGCCATGACCAGCGCGGCAGCGGCCAGACCTTCGAGGCCACGGCGCCGCTGTCGAACCTGGCCGGCGCCCGCCTGCAGCTCGGACGACCCGCGGAGGCGCTGCCGCTGGTCGAGCGCGGTCTTGGCATCCTGGCCTCGCTGGACGATGCGCCGCCGCTGCGGGCGACGATCCTGCGCCGCCTGCAGGCCGAAAGCCTGCTGCAGCTCGGCCGCCTCGATGCCGCTGCGGCGGCGCTCGATGCCGGTGAAGCGAGCGCTGGCGCGCTGCCGGAAGACGACGCCCGGCGGCTGGCGCTGCAGGGCGCGCGGGCCCGCTGGCGGCTGGCAAGCGGCGACCGCAGCGGCGGCGAGCGGCAGCTCGATGCCGTGATCGCCGCGCTGCGCCTGCAGCTGCGCGACAGTCATCCGCTGCTGGCACCGCTGATCGCGGCCCGCCCGGCGTCGAGCTGAGCGCCGGTCGGGCGCGGCCCGGCGAGCTCAGGGTTGCAGAACCGGACCTGGCCGCACCGGGGCGGTGGTGCCGGCCTCGGCCAGATATTCGAGCAGCCGGGCGCGGACCTCGTCGCGGCGCATCGCATCGATATGCCGGCCGCCGGCGATCGGCCACAGCGCCTTCGGCTCGCCCGCCCGGGCGAACAGCTGCGCCGCGTGCTGCGGCGGCACCACCACATCGCGCTCGCCGTGGATCAGCAGCAGCGGGATCGGGCTGATGCGGTCGACCACGGCCAGCGGCGACCAGGCGTCTGACACCAGCCACGACAGCGGCCCCTGCAGCGGCCAGGTCAGCCACCAGCCGTCGAGCTTTTCGCGGGCAATGCCGCGATAGCTGGCGAAGGCGCTGTCGGCGATCACGGCGGCGATCCGGCGGCGGCGCTCGGCGTCACTGCGCGCCACGAGGTTTAGCGCCACGGTGCCGCCCAGGCTCTGGCCGTAGACGAACAGCGGCAGCGCGCCGCTGTGCGACTGCAGCCAGCGCAGCGCCAGTTCCGCGTCCTGGTGGATGCCATCGACGCTGGCCTGGCCTTCGGAGCGCCCGTAGCCCCGGTAGTCGAGCGCCAGCACGTGGTAGCCCTGCGCCGGCAGCCAGGTCACCGCATGGACGTGCGAGCTGAGATTCTCGGCATTGCCGTGCAGGAACAGCAGCGCGCCGCGCGGCGTACCGGTGGCCGGCAGGTACAGCGCATGCAGGCGGACGCCGCCGGGGGCGGTGATCCAGACATCCTCGGCCGGCGTCGGCAGTGCCTGGTCGGGCAGGTAGTGCCGGCGATCCGGCTGCAGGAACACCGAGGTGCAGCCGCCGAGCAGCGCCAGTGCCAGCAGCAGCGCGACGATGCGCAACCACCGGCCGGCGCAGTCCGGCATCTGGCGGTGGAGGGCGCGCGCGGCCATCGGCTCAGTAGTACTGCAGGAAGCGCAAGCCGATCGCCCACTCGGCGTCCGGCTGCTGGTCGCGCCACAGTGTCTCCAGCTGCAGCGCCTGATGGCGGGACAGCTGCAGGTTGTTGCGCAGCACTGCCCGCAGCCGGGTCTGGCCGTTGGCGAACTTCTCCGCGCCGGCCTCGCCGTTGACGGTGATCCGGCCGGCACTGGCCAGCAGCCCGGCGCGCAGGCCGAGCGCCGGCTGCAGCGGTTCGCGGAAGCCGGTGTTGTATTCCAGCCGGGCGGTGGCCAGGCCATAGAGCCGGGCGCTGCCGAGTGCCTGTGTGGCGCCGACGCCGCCATCGACGTGCAGCACGCGGCGCTCGCGGCCGTCGGTCCATTGCCGCTCGGCGCCGGTCATCACCGACCACGACAGCGGCTTGAAGAAAGCGTCGCGCGGGCTCAGCGACAGGATGTCGATGACGTCGATCCGGTTGAAGTCCGGTCGGCCGCGATCGCTGATCCGGAAGTCGAAGTTGCCGAGATTGATCTGGGCGCCGGTCGGGAAGCCGTTGCGGTTCTCCTCGAGGCTGTGCAGCGACAGCCGCAGGCCGAGGCTCAGGTAGTCGCGGCCGTTCTCGCGCCAGCCGCCGACCGCCAGCCGGCGGCTGCCATGGCTTTCGTCTGGCGCGCTGGCGGGATCGGGCTGGGCATCGACGGCTGGCAGGTCGGCGGCCTGTGCCTGCAAGGCCTGCAGCAGCCGGAAGCTGCGTTCGGCGATCGCCGGGTCGCGCATCGGGCCGTTCTGGCGGAAGCGCAGGTACTTGTAGGCGGCGTCGATCAGCTGCGCGCGGGTGGCGGCCGGCAGCGCCTGCAGCGTGGCCGGATCGAATGGCGTCGAAGGATCGCCGAGCGTGATCACCATGTCCCGCCATTCCGCCGGCAGCGCGTCCAGGCGCTGGCGCAGCACGGTGCCCTGCGACGGCCGGAACTGCTTGCCATCGATCAGCCCGGCGTCCTGCACGGCGCGCACGGTGTCGATCGGGATGGCGGTCAGCGGGAAATGGCGGGTCAGGTCCAGTGTCGGGCGGGCGACTTCCAGCAGTTCGAGGATCCGGTACGAGCAGTTCTCGTCGAAGAAGTAGTAGGCGAAGCGGATGTTGCGCAGCTCCCACAGGTGCTGGATCAGCCGTTCGGTTTCCTCGGCATCGAGGTTCAGCGGGTACTCCCAGATATCGCGGTTCTCGTCGCGGTTGTACTCGCGGATTTTCTTGTAGTACTGGTCGACCTCGAACTGGCCCGGATAGCCGCCGGTCAAGCCCTTGAAGGCATAGAACAGGCCGTTGTCACGGGCATCGACGACGGCACCGAAGTTCACTGCGAACGACAGGTACTCGGCGCCACCGCCGGCTTCGCCGGCATCCAGCCGCAGCAGCGTGTGGCCGAACATCGACGACGGGCTGTTGAGGTAGTACGACGGGAACACCAGCACCGCGCGGGTGGCCTGCACCTGGCTGCGGAACTGGCGGTAGGCACTGCAGTCCGGCTGCGGCAGGTCGCCAAGATCGAGCACGCTGCGCAGCCAGGTCAGCCGGGCGACGAACCGGCACTGGGCGTGGGCATCGCCGGCATCGGCCGGTGCCCGCAGCGCGGCCAGCGTGGCGTCCAGTTCGGCGCGCGGATCGTCGCTGCCGCCAGTGGCCAGAAAGAACGCGTCGTCATCGGCCTGGCTGCGCCAGTGCCCGGGACGCAAGCCGGGCTTGTAGTGCAGCAGCCGCAGCCATTCGGGGCGCTGCCACAGCGCCGTGCCATCAGCGGGTGACGCGGCGGCCGGCGGCTCGGCGCGAATCGCGGCCGGCAGCAGCAGCCACAGCGTGGCGGCGAAAAAGGCGAGCGGGCGCAGAACGGGCATCGATCGGGCAGGGAGGCAGCGGAAACAACGAGGCCCGGCATCGTGGGATGCCGGGCCTGCTCGCGCCGTGGCGCGCGGGCCTGCGGGCAGGCTGCCCGCAGCGGTCGGTCAGATCGCGTACTTGGCGAACTGGGCGTCCGACTTCATCAGCGTCTCGAGGGTTGCGGCCACCTGGTCGGCGGTGACGTTCTCGCTCGGGTACAGCACCGAGAAGTTGCGGTGGGCCAGCGACGCGAACGCGGCGCGTTCGGCCTTCGGCACGCCGTAGGCAACGGCCACCGCGTTCAGCGCTTCGCCATCGCCGGCGGCGACATCGGCGGAGAATTCGTCGAACAGCGCCGACACCATCTTCTTGCCGCCGTAGGTCAGCTTGCCGTCGGTCGAGCAGCCGTTGGTGCCCGAGGTCATGCCGAACGTGGCATTGCCGGAGGTGCCGTTGGTGGTGGTCGCCAGGAAGTGCGGGCCGATGCCGGACTGGCCTTCGAACAGCATGTTGCCCCAGCCACAGTTCGGACCGCCGGGGGCTTCCGCAAGGACTGCGGTCGACGACACCAGCAGCGCTGCGCCAATGAGCAGATTCTTCATAACCATTCTCCTAGTAGTCATTCTTCTCGGGTGATGCGGACCGCCTGCGCGGGCCGCCGGCGATGGTATGCCGGCCTTCGCGACCGGCTCAAGACGAGGCGGGCCACTGCCCGCCACCGGTTTGTGCGCAACGGCAAGCTTGGTGGCCGACGTTGACCTGGTGATGACATGGCCGGCCTCGCCGCGCCCGGAGCCCTCGCGAGGTGGCCGGTGCGCGGCCTATGCTCGCGTATCCCCGACCGCCTGCGGAACGCCCATGCTGCTGCCTCTCATCGATGTGCTGATCGGCCTGACTGTCGTCTACCTGGTGCTGGCAACGGCGGCATCGACCGCCGTCGACTTCGCCGAAGTCTGGCTGCGCCGGCGTGGCCGGCTGCTGGAGCAGGGCATCACCGAGATCTTCTCGAAGACGCTGGCGGTATCGCGGGAAGGCGATGCAGCGGCAACCGCGACGCTGGTCGAGGCCTTCTACAGCAGCCCCTACATCAGCTCGCTGTACGAAGGCCATTACCAGCGCGGCGGGCCGCTGCTGCCGTCGGCGATTCCGCCGCACCGCTTCGCCGGCGCGGTGCTGGCGCTGGCGCGCGAGCACGAGACGTTCAAGACCTCGGTGAACCGCATGCTCAAGGTCGCCGGGCTGTCGCTGGACAGCCCGCGCGCCGAGGTCGAGGCGGTGATCGCGACCTACTTCACCGAATCGATGGACCGCGTCACCGGCTGGTATCGCCGCCATGTCCAGAAAGTGCTGTTTGCGCTGGGGCTGGCGTTCGCGGTGCTGCTCAACGCCGACACGCTGCAGTTGCTGAAGGTGCTGTCGCAGTCATCGGAGGTGCGCGAAAAGGTCGTGCTGGCGGCCGTCGAGGTCGCCCGCGAACGGCCGGCCGAAGTGGCCGCCTGCGCCGGCAGCGGGCGCACGTCCGAAGCCTGCGAGCAGGCGCTGGCTGACCGGCTCGGCCAGCAGCTGTCGGTGATCGGCGCACTGGGACTGCCGCTGGGCTGGGATGGCCCGAACGGCCAGCTCTGCAGCGGCTGCCGCCCGCAGGACGGGTGGACCGCCTGGGTGCTGCCGGTCACCGGCAAACTCGCCGGCCTGCTGCTGACGGCGCTGGCGACCACGCTCGGCGCGCCGTTCTGGTTCGACCTGCTGAACAAGCTGTTCGCGGCGCGCGACCTGCTGCGCCGCAAGGGGCAGGCGGCTGCGCCGGCCGCTCCGCCGCCGCCACCGTCCGGCGGCACCGCACCGGGTTCCTGACGGCCAGCGGTCGCGCACAAAAAAGGCCACCCGGAGGTGGCCTTTTTGTTGGCAGCGAGGCGCTCAGTGACCGCCGCCATCCAGCGACTTCACTGCCTGGATCATCGACACCAGCACCTTCTGGGCATCGCCGTAGACCATGTTGGCGTTGTCGGCGAAGAACAGTTCGTTCTCGACGCCGGAGTAGCCCTTGCCCTGGCCGCGCTTGACGACGTACACCTGCTTGGCTTGGTCGACGTTGAGGATCGGCATGCCGTAGATCGGGCTCGACTTGTTGGTGCGGGCGGCCGGGTTCACGGTGTCGTTGGCGCCGATCACGATGGCGACATCGGCTTCCTTGAACTCGCCGTTGATGTCTTCCATGTCGTAGATGATGTCGTACGGCACGCCGGCTTCTGCGAGCAGCACGTTCATGTGGCCCGGCATGCGGCCGGCCACCGGGTGGATCGCGAACTTCACTTCGACCCCGGCGTCTTGGCACAGCTTCACGAACTCGTAGAGCTTGTGCTGGGCCTGCGCCACCGCCAGGCCGTAGCCCGGCGCGATGATGACCTTCGAGGCATAGCGCATGTTGATGCCGGCGTCGCCGGCCTCGATCGGCTTCATGCTGCCCTTGATCTCGCCCTGCTCCTCGCCGGCAGCGGCGCCGAAGTTCGAGAAGATCACGTTGGCGAGCGAGCGGTTCATCGCCTTGGCCATCAGCAGCGCCAGCAGGGTGCCGGCGGAGCCGACCACCATGCCGGCGATCATCAGCGCCGGGTTCTGCAGCACGAAGCCTTCGAAGCCGACCGCCAGACCGGTGAAGGCGTTGTACAGCGAGATCACCACCGGCATGTCGGCGCCACCGATCGGCATCGTCATCAGCACGCCGAAGATCAGCGCCAGCACGAAGAACGCCGCCGTCATCCACAAC
>CAYPJK010000122.1:0-7539 GCA_964411025.1 uncultured Nevskia sp. | reverse complement strand
TCGCTGCCGGGCGCGATGCGGATGGTGTCGTCGCCGCTGCCGGCCGGGCAGCGACCGACGCCGTTGTCGCCGTCGGCCGCGGCCACGGCCACGGCGCCCTGAAGGCTGCAGCGCGACGAGTCGACCCGGATGGTCGCCGCTGCGGCGGTACCGGCCAGGTTCCCGGCGATGATGAGCAGCCCGCGTGCGGCCGCGCGGGTAGTGAAGCCGCGGATACTCGTTTTCACGTCGGTCAGTCCGCCTTGACCGTGGCGGCGCGGATCCGCGCCGCCTGACGTCCTTATCGGGATCAACGCGGGAATCGTGTCAATGCCAGCGTCGTCGCAGCACCGGCTCAGGTGCCGGGCGCTGGAGGCACGAGGCCGAAGCGGCGGGCGTATTCGAGAAAGCGTGGCTCATCACGATACGGCCGGAAGCTTGGCTCCCACATGATCTGGCTCATGCCGGCGTCCTTGGCGGCGATGGCGCGTTCCAGCCATTCGTACATCTTTTCGCGTTCACCGCGCTGCGCGTAGACGATCGCTGCCTGCACCAAGGCGACGTCGCCGTAGTCGTTGATCAGCTTGGCCAGCGCGGCGTCGGCGGCGGCCCGATCGGAGCCGGCGCTCAGCGCCATCGCCACGGCGTACGCGCGCCAGATCGGATCCGGCTCCTTCTGCGCGAGCGCCAGCGCCTGTTGCGGTCGCTGCCGCAGCACTTCGACGATCGCCAGATAGCAGTACGCCTGCGCGGTGCCAGGCTGCACGTCCAGCGCCTTGCGCAGCGCCGCCTCCCCGCCGTCGAGATCGCCGGTCGAGGCCAGCAGCAGGCCGAGGTTGTAGTGCGAGGCGCTGCGTAGCGGATCGAGCACCAGCGCGCGGCGCAGCAGTTCGCTGGCTTCGCCGTACCGGCCGATATTGCCGAGCAGGTTGGCAAGCCGCCGCATCAGGTCGACGTTCTGCGGCTCAAGCTGTAGTCCACGGCGAAAGCTGTCCTCGGCAGCCCGCAAGTTCATCTCGAAGGAATCCTGAAAAACGCCATGCGCGAGGTAGGACTCCGAGAGTCCTGGCCCGAGCTGCAACGCCTTGTCGCTCGCCGTCCGTGCCAGCGCTTCAGCGGCGCTGCCGTCGGGCAGCCGCGTCACCGCGAAGAAGATGCTGGCGGAACTGACCGCATCCGACAGGCGCGCCCAGCCGAGCGCGTAGCCGGGATCAAGTCGGACCGCTTGCCGGTAGTAGTCGATGGCCTTCAGCGTGTCCTCGCGGGTGTTGCGCTGCACGTAGAAATTGCCCTGCAGCAGCGCGTTGTAGGCCGCGAGGTTCGCCGTGACAGCGGCCGTGGGCGCGGCCAGCGGCTGCTCCGAGCCGCCTCCGAGCAGCGCGAGCTTCAAATGCCCGACCACGGCGCTGGCGATTTCCGTTTGCAGCGAGAAGATGTCTTTCAGTTCGCGGTCGTAGCTGTCCGACCACAGGTTCGAGCCGTCCACGGCCTTGATCAGCGCCACCGCGATCCGCACCCGGTCGGAGGACTTGCGGACGCTGCCTTCGAGCAGATAGCCGACGCCGAGCTTCTCGCCAATCGTTGCGCTGGCTTCCGACTTGCCCTTGAACTGGAACGACGACGTGCGGCCGATGACCTTGAGGCCGCTCACCCGCGACAGCGTCGAGATCAGTTCCTCGGACATGCCGTCGGCGAAGTACTCGTTGGCTGGATCGCCGGTGGAGTTCGCTAGCGGCAGCACCGCAATGGACTTCGGCCCGCCGTCGACCATGGCAGTCGCGGGACCGGCTTGGGTCGGCAGGCGGTCCAACACGATGGTGGTCAGCAGCACCAGCACCGAGACGGCGAGTACGACGATGATCCAGCGGTCGAGCGCACGGCCGGTCTGTCGGGTGATCGAGGTTTCTGGCGCTACATTGCGCTGCAGCTTGAGGCCCTGCGGCGTCAGTTCGAAGAACCAGGCGAACAGCAGGCTCGGCACGAAGCCGGTGACGAGCGCGATGATGACAATGCGTAGCACGGACGGCGGCACCTCGAACAGCGGCAGCACCTGCGTGCAGACCTCGGTCAGCAGCCAGGCCGTACCGGCATAGAACGCGCCAACGCGCAGCACATTGCGGCGCTTGATTTCGGCAAAGAAGCCGGGCTTGCTCATGGTGATTCTGCGCAGTGGTCAGGGCGGTGGGGCGTGCGCGGGGCGGCGCGGGAGGGCGTTTGCAGAACACGCCGCCCGATGACGCGACGGCGCCCCGACGCCGCTGCCTGATTAGCTTATCGACAACCGCCGCCAGTTCGCGTCACAGGCGGCGCGGCGATGACGACCGGCTGCAAACGATGGACGCCAGCCGCCGACCCCGGCTTGACGCCGTTGCATCCGACTCGCTGATGCGCACGGTGGTGCCGGCGATCAGACCGCGCCCGGCACGTTCAGCGATCGGGCTACTGCAGCGCCGGCGCCTGCGGACGGTCGTCGGCCGGCTGACGAGCTGTGTGCTGCGCCGGCGCGGGCGGCTGGCGCTTCGTTGTCTCTTGCGGCAGATGTCGAGAAGCGCCGCGGCCGTTCACCTGCAGGCGTCCGGTAATCTAGTGCTCCCGAACCGTCCCGACTCCGCTAGTGCGATGACCGCCGCCGCAACTGCATCCAGTGCCCCTGTCCATGTCTCCGAACTGCGCCGCATGCGCGAGGCCGGCGAGAAGATCGCCTGCCTGACCTGCTACGACGCCAGCTTCGCGCTGATCGAGGATCGCGCCGGGGTCGACGTGGTGCTGATCGGCGACTCGCTGGGCATGGTCATCCAGGGGCAGAACGCGACGACGGCGGTGACGGTCGCCGATATCGCGTACCACTCTCGCTGCGTGGCGCCGTACCTGAAGCGGGCGTTCCTGGTCGCCGACCTGCCGTTCCTGAGCTTCGCCACCCGCGAGCGGGCACTGGACGCCTCGCAGCGGCTGATGCAGGAGGGCGGGGCCAAGATGGTGAAGCTCGAAGGCGGCCGCGAGCAGGCCGACATTGTCGAATACCTGTCGGTGCGCGGCGTGCCGGTCTGCGCGCATCTGGGCCTGCAACCGCAGCTGATCCACAAGCTCGGCGCTTTCAAGGTGCAGGGCCGCGAGGACGCGGCCGCCGAAGCCATGCTGAAGGACGCACGGATTCTCGAGGAAGCCGGGGCCGACCTGCTGCTGCTGGAATGCGTGCCGTCGAGCCTCGGCAAGCGGATCACCGAGGCAGCGCAGGTGCCGGTGATCGGCATCGGCGCCGGCCCCGACGTGTCCGGGCAGATCCTGGTGCTGCACGACATCCTGAACATCTCGCCAATGGTCACCATCGGTCGCAAGCCGCGTTTCGTGCAGAACTTCATGGCCGGTGCGCCGGATATCGAATCCGCCATCCGCGCCTACGTGCAGGCGGTCAAGAGCGGTGCCTATCCGGCACCGGCGCACTGCTTCTGAGCGCGGTGCCGGCTCCGATGCTGCAGGCGCTGCCGGGATCGACCCTGCGCGCGGTGCTGCTGCTGCTGGTGGCGCTGGTGGTGCTGCGGCTCGGCTGGATGTCGGACGACGCCTACATCAGCTTCCGCAGCGTCTGGAATCTGGTGCACGGCTACGGGTTGACCTGGAACACCGACGAGCGGGTGCAAGCGTTCACCCATCCGCTGTGGCTGTTCCTGATCGCCGCCGCCCATGCGCTGACCGACGAGATCTACCTGACCGCGATGGCGGTCTCGGTCGCCTGTTCGCTGCTGGCCGTGTGGGTGGTGCTGCGCCGGCTGACCGATGGCAACGCGGCAGCGGTCGCTTTCGTGGCGCTGCTGCTGGGCTCCCAGGCGCTGCTCGATTTCACCACCTCGGGGCTGGAGAACCCGCTGTCGTTCCTGCTGGTGGCGCTGTTCTGTGCGCAGTGGCTGAATCATCCCGCCGGTCATCGACCGCTGTTCGCGCTGATGCTGACCGGTTGCGGACTGGCGCTGAACCGGCTCGACCTGGCGCTGATGGTGGCGCCTGCGCTGGCCATCGAGCTGTGGCAACAGCGGTCGCGGCGGGCGCTGGGCCTTACCGTCGTCGCGCTGCTGCCGCTGCTGGCCTGGGAACTGTTCTCGCTGCTGTTCTACGGCTTCCCGTTTCCGAACACCTACTACGCCACGCTCAATACCGGCATCCCGAAGGCCGAGTACCTCGGGCAGGGCGCGGTCTACCTGCTCGATGTCGCGACCCGCGACCCGGGCACGATGGCGATCCTCGTGCTGGCGTTGCTGGCCCCGTTCACGCCGGGTGCGTCGCGGGCCCGGCTGCCGCTGGCGCTCGGCCTGCTGGCCTACCTGGCCTACGTGGTCAATGCCGGCGGCGACTTCATGCAGGGCCGCTTCGTCAGCGTGCCGGCGTTCCTGGCCGCGATCCTGCTCACCAGCGACAGCGGCGGTGCCCGCTGGGCGGATCAGGACCGGGTCTGGCTGGTGGTCGCGGCGGTGCTGCTGCTGTCGGCCACGCGGCTGATTCCGTTCGAGGCGGCCGATCCGCCGATCCGCCCCAACGGCGTGGCCGACGAGCGCCGCTATTACTTCGCGCAGACCGGGCTGGTCTACCACCAGCGCTACCGGCAGGTGCCGTTCAACCACGCCTGGGGCATGACCGGCAAGCGCATGCGGGGTGCGCCGAGCCAGCCGGTGCAGGTGTTCAACGCGATTGGCTTCGCTGGTTTTTCTGCCGGCCCGGACATCCATATCGTCGACCAGCACGCGCTGTCCGACGCCTTTCTGGCCCGACTGCCGAGCACCCGGCCTTGGCGCATCGGCCATTTCGTCCGCGAGCTGCCGCCGGGCTATCTGGACTCGGTCGCCAGCGGCCGCAATCAGCTGGTCGACCCGGCGCAGCGGGCGCTGTTCGACGATCTGCAGAAAGTCATTCGCGGCCCACTTCTTGCGCCGGGGCGGCTGGCCGCGATCTGGCGGCTCAACACCCGGCCGGCGATCGGTTCAGAATCCGCCGCCCGCTGACGTTCAGACGCTCTCGATCCCGACCATGAAAATCCTGCACCTGGCCTCCGAACTGCGCGGCACCGTCGATCGCTGGCGCGCCGAGGGCGAGACGGTGGCGCTGGTGCCGACCATGGGCAACCTGCATGACGGCCATCTGGCACTGGTCGCGGCGGCCCGCTCGCGCGCCGACCGGGTGGTGGTGACGATCTTCGTCAACCCGCTGCAGTTCGGCCCCAACGAGGACTTCGGCCGCTACCCGCGCACGCTGCCGGACGACATCGCCAAGCTCGAAGCGGCGGGTGTCGATTTGTTGTGGGCGCCGCCGGTCGAGGAGGTCTACGTCAACGGCTTCCCGCCGGCGACGACGATCACCGTCGCGCCGATCGCCGACGAACTGGAAGGCGCCTTCCGGCCCGGCTTCTTCACCGGCGTCGCTACCGTGGTGGCGATCCTGTTTGCCAGCGTGCGGCCGGACATCGCCGTGTTCGGCGAGAAGGACTGGCAGCAGCTGCAGATCGTCCGACGGATGAACGAGGACCTGCGTTTCGGCATCGACATTGTCGGCTATCCCACCGCCCGCGCGGCCGATGGCCTGGCGCTGTCCTCTCGCAACCAGTACCTGAGCGCGCCGGATCGCGTGCGCGCGGCGGACCTGCACGTGGCGTTGAAGGCCGTTGCTGCCGGCATCGTTGCCGGCCGCCGCGACTTCACCGCGCTGTGCGCCGAACAGCTGGCCGCGCTGACCGCCGCCGGGTTCACGCCGCAGTACCTGGAAGTGCGCAGCCCGGCGCTGGCACCGGCTGCAGCGGGTGATCGTGCATTCGTGGTGCTGGTCGCGGCCGTGCTCGGCGGCACCCGACTGATCGACAACCTGCCGGTACGGCTCGACTGAGTGACGGGATCCGGCTTGATCGCCGGTTCCGTTCATCGGCTCGGCCTGATCCGGACGAAAGGTTGGTTGGCGCAAGCCGGCTATATCGTTACAATTTCGCGACTTGCTGCAGTGAACAATCCTGCAGCGACGGGCGTATGTCTTTGTGGGCCGCCCTCGGTCGTTGAACATCTTGATTCCGGGTGCATGTCTTTGTGGGCCACCCGCGCGTCAGCCAACCATCCAGGAAGAAGCTCATGCAACTGACAATGCTCAAGTGCAAATTGCACCGTGCGCGTGTGACCCACGCTGAACTCGACTACGAAGGATCTTGCGCGATCGACGGGCGCCTGCTCGATCTCGCCGGTATCCACGAGTACGAGCAGATCCAGATCTACAACGTCGGCAACGGCGAACGCTTCACCACCTATGCGATCCGCGCCGAGAACGGCAGCGGCATCATCTCGGTCAACGGCGCCGCCGCCCACAAGGCGCGGGTCGGCGATCGGGTGATCATCTGCGCGTATGCCGAGGTGGAAGCCAACGTCGCCAAGATGCACAAGCCGAAGCTGGTCTACTGCGACGAAGCCAACCGCGTCACCCGCACTGCCAACACGATTCCGGTGCAGGCGGCCTGATCGTCGCTGGCGGCAGCACGAAGGGACTCCGGCTTGAGTAAGCTTGAGTCCCTTTTTTATTGCCGACGTGCCGCCCGATGTCTGCACTGACGGAAAGCGCCGCCTGGCGTGCCTTGATCGCCCTCGCCGAGGCAGACCGGGGGATCACCACCGCCGCCCGATTCGCACAGGATTCTGAACGCGCCCGCCGTTACTCGGCCGAGGCCTGCGGTCTGTACCTCGACTATTCCAAGCAGCGGCTCGGTGACGAGGTGCTGGCCGCGCTGCTGGCGCTGGCCGATCAGCAGCAGCTGCCCGCCTGGATCGGCCGGATGTTCGCCGGCGAGGCGATCAACGCCACCGAGCGACGTGCCGTCGGCCATGTCGCGCTGCGCGGCGCCGCGCCGGTGATGGACGGCGAGCCGGTGACGGCCCTGGTCGACCGCGAGCTGGACCGGATGGTGGCCTTCGCCGAAGCCGTGCGCAGCGGCGACTGGCGCGGTGCCACCGGCGAGAAGATCACCGACGTCGTCAATATCGGCATCGGCGGTTCCGATTTCGGCCCACGGATGATCTGGGAAGCGTTGTCGCAGAACGCGGTGCTGCCGCGTGCCCACTACCTGTCGAACGTCGATGGCGCGCAGCTGGGCCTGATCCTGTGCAGGCTCGATCCGGCCCGCACGCTGTTCGTGGTGACCTCGAAGACCTTCACCACCCAGGAAACGATGGTGAATGCTCACGCGGCCCGTCGCTGGCTGACGGCGGCGCTCGGTGAGGCGGCGGTTGCCCGCCACTTTGCCGGCGTGTCGACCTCGCGTCCGACCACCGAGGCCTTCGGCATCGATCCGGCGCTGGTGTTCGGCTTCTGGGACTGGGTGGGCGGGCGCTATTCGCTGTGGTCGGCGGTGGGGTTGTCGGCGCTGATCGCGCTCGGCCCGGCGCGTTTCCGGGAACTGCTCGCGGGTGCCCGGGCGATGGACCTCCACTTCCGCGACGCGCCGATGGACCGCAACCTGCCGGTGCTGATGGCGCTGATCGCGCTGTGGAACAACAACTTCCTCGGCGCTGCCAGCCAGGTGGTGGTGCCGTATGCGCAGCG
>CAYPJK010000121.1:2085-7552 GCA_964411025.1 uncultured Nevskia sp. | reverse complement strand
AGGTACTCCAGCACCCGCGAGCGCGCCCAGTAGAGATCGGTGCCGTCGTCGAAGATCACGTAGACGAACGAGTCGCCGAACATCGAATAGCCGCGCACCGTGCGGGCGCCGGGCACCGACAGCATGGTCGTGGTCAGCGGGTAGGTGACCTGGTCCTCGATCACCTGCGGCGCCTGCCCGGGCCAGCTGGTGCGGATGATCACCTGGGTGTCGGACAGGTCCGGAAGCGCATCGAGCGGCGTGGTCAGCGCGGCGCGCGTGCCCCACAGCGCCAGCAGCCCGGCAACCAGCAGCACCAGCACGCGGTTGGCGAGTGCGGCGCGAATGATCGCGGCGATCATGGCCGGTGGCCCTCATGGCTGCCGTGCACGTCATGACCGGCATGGCCGGCATGCGGATCGTCGTCGGCCGCCGCCGCCGCCGCCGGCGGCGCGGTCTCGATCTCGATCGGCGCCAGCCGCTCCAGTGCGCCGCGCAGGTTCGCTTCGGAATCGATCAGGAACGGGCCGCTGGCGACCACCTGCTGGCCGGCCGCCAGACCATCGAGCACCTCGACCCAGTCACCCGCTTCCAGACCGGTCCGCACCAGTACTGGCCGGAAGCGGCTGTCGTCGTCGGCCACCAGCACCACGCTGCGGGTACCCGTGCGGATCACCGCCTCGCTCGGCACCGTCAGGGCCTCGGCGCGGGCCGGTGCCTCGAGCTGCACGCTGGCGTACATGCCTGGCCGCAGCAGCGCCGCGCGGTTCGGCAGCGTCATGCGCAGCTTCACGGTGCGGGTCGCGCTGCTCAGTTCCGGGTAGACGTAGTCGACCCGGCCGTTGAAGGTCTGCCCCGGCAGCGCCGCCACCGTCACCCGCGCCGTCGCGCCGGGTGCGATCGCCGCGCCCTGGGCTTCCGGCAGTTCGGCGTTCAGCCAGACGTGGTCCAGACCGGCCAGCACCAGCAGGTTCATGCCCGGCTGCACCTGCGCGCCTTCGCGGACACCGAGTTCCAGCACATAGCCATCGCGGTCGGCGAACAGTTCGATGCGCTGCTCCGCCTGGCCGCGCGCCGCGATCCGGCGCAGCTGTGCCTCGCCGACGCCGAGCAGCGCCAGCCGTGTGCGCGCGGCCTCCTGCAGGCCGGCGTCGCCGCTCCGGTGCGCGAGCAGGTATTCGCCTTGCGCCGCATACAGCTCGGGCGAGTAGATCGACGCCAGCCGCTGGCCGCGCCGCACCGGGTCGCCGACGGCCTTGACGCCCAGGCGCTCGACCCAGCCTGCCGCGCGCGCCTGTACCGCCGCGATGCCGTGCTCGTCGACGGCGATCACGCCGGCCGCCAGCAGCTGCGGCTGCAGGATCCGGCGCTCGACGGTCGCCCGCCGCACGCCAAGGTTCTGCACCACGCGCGGATCGATGCGGAAGCCGCCGTCGTCCGGCGCGGCAGCCGGTGCGTCGGTCTCGGCATATTTCGGCACCAGTTCCATGTCCATGAACGGCGACTTGCCGGGCTTCTCGAAGTGCTGGTCCGGCACCATCGGGTCGTACCAGTACAGCGGCTGGCGGGCCGGCGCGGCCGCCGCCGCAGCGGGCGTGGCCGGTGCCGGTGCCGCGCGCTGCCACAGCTGCACGGCGCTGCCGGCCGCGCTGATCACGGCGGCGGCGGCGAGGCCGATGACGGTGGAACGGTTCATGGCGTCACTCCTGCGGATTCGGTGTCGGTATCGGGTTCGCGGGCCGCGAGATAGCGCAGCTGCAGCGCGTGGCGGCTGCGGTCGGCCTGCAGCTCGAGCCGGCGCAGCCGGGTGTCGAGTGCCGCGCGACGTGCCGCCAGCACCTCGGACAGGCTGCCGCTGCCAGCGGCCCAGGCCAGCCGCGCCGCTTCGATCCGGGCCTCCGCCTCGGGCAGGTTGGTGTCGTCGAAGCGGGCCAGACGGACGCCGAGACGGGTCCAGTCGCCGTGATTCAGCCGGGCGTCGGCGGCGTGTTCGCGGAAGCTGTCCTCGCGCAGCGCCTCGGCGCGCAGCAGCGCCGATTGCCGCGCCGCCAGGCTGCGATCCTGGCGGTTGGCGGTGAACACCGGCAGGTCGATCGCCACCTGCAGGTTCAGGTAATCGCTGAACGACGGCCGGTAGCCGTAACCCAGCTCGACGCTGACATCCGGCTGGTAGGCCTGGCGGGCCAGCCGCACCTCGGCCTCGGCCACCGCCACTTCGGCGCTGGTGATGTCCAGATGCGGATGACGGCGCAGGCCTTCGAGCAGCGCGCCGAGCGGCGGCGGCTCGGGCAGCGGCGGCGGACCGTCCGGCAGCGGCCGGTAGGCGGCCTCGCCGAGCCAGCGCGACAGCTGGCTGCGGGCATGGCCATCGTCCTGCTCCAGCCGCGCGATCTCGTCGCGCAGCAGTTCCAGCGCCACCCGTGCTTCCCGCAGTTCAGCCTGCGAACGGCGGCCGCTGCCGTAGGCCAGCTGCAGGCTGTCGACCTGCAGCTGCGCCTCGCGCTCGCTCAGGCGCGCCAGTGTCTGCGCCTCGTGCGCCTTCCAGACGTCGAGCCAGGCGAGGCCAACATCGCGCTCGAGCTGCAGCCGGTCGGTCAGCAGTCGACGCTCGGCCAGCACGGTGTCGGCATCGGCGCGCTCGCCGCGAAGGCGGCGCTTGGCGGCGCGCGGAAAGGCCTGACTGAGGCCGACGGTGAACTGGGTGTCGTTCTGCCGGCGCAAGGTGCCGAGGTCGGCACCGGTCGCGGTCAGATCGCTGACCCCGCCCTTGAGCACCGGGTCCGGCAGCTGGCGGGCAGCGACCGCCGTTTCACGAGCCGCGTCGACCGCATGCGCCTCGGCCTCCAGCAGCGGTTGGCGATCGAGCGCGATGCGCCGCGCCGCCGGCAGCGACAGCGCCTCGGCCTCCGGCACGGGGTCGGTCCAGGCCGGACCGGGCAGCAGCAACGGCAACAGCGACAGCAGCGCGCAGGCCGCGCGCGACGACAGGGGAATTCGGGACATGGAACCGCTCCGCAACGACCAACGCAGGTGCGTCGGGGCGAGCCCGACGCGGATGGGGCGTCAGACGGCGACCGCGATCGGAGGTCGGAACGGGTGCGGCGGCGCGCGGTCGCGCAGCACGGCGAGGATCGCGCGTGCGGTGACATCGGGGCTCGGCAACAGGCTCAGCGCCAGTCCGGGCACCGGCAGTGCCGCAGCTCCGCAGGCGGCGGCACACAGGCAGTGGCCGCCGTTGCCGCAGCAGTCGTGCGGGGCCGGGTGGTCGGCAGCGGCGTGATCGGCCGCTGGCGCCGGGTGATCCATCCCGGCCCTGTCGTGACAGGGCATCTCGGCGGCGGTTTCCACCGCCACCGGTGCCGGCTGCACCGTCGTCACGTTCATGGCCGCGGCCATCGCCGCCGACGCCACGCCTTGCCAGAGCAGGGCGAGCACGGTCAGCAGCGAGAGCGCGAGACGACGGGTCTTCATGGTCCGGCGATGGACCGTCGGAAACAGCGCGAGTTCAGACCGTCTTCAGCAGCAGGTTGATGATCTTGCGCATCTTGTCGTTGTACGGCGGGAAGAACATCTTGGCCAGCATCACCTGGGTGCGGACCACGGCGCGCTCGTGCGAGAAGTCGCGGAAGCCGTACAGGCCGTGGGCGCGGCCGATGCCGGAGTTGTTGACGCCGCCGAACGGCAGGTTGCCGTGCAGGAAGTGGACGACCGTGTGGTTGATGCAGGTGCCGCCGGCCGAGGTCTGCTTCAGCACCTTCTCGACCGTCGCGTCGTCCTTGCTCCAGATGTACAGCGCCAGCGGCTTCGGATCGGCGTTGATGCGGTCGATCACGTCGGAGATCTGGCTGAACGGCACGATCGGCAGCAGCGGCCCGAAGATCTCCTCGGACATGATCCGCGCATCGGCCGGAATGTTCTCGATCAGCGTCGGCGCGATGTAGCAGTCGCTGCTGTCGACGGCGCCGCCGGTCAGCACCTTGGCGCCACGGGTGGTGGCGTCGTCGAGCAGACCCTTGATGCGCGCGGTGTGGCGCTCGTTGACGATGCGGGCCAGGAACGGGCTGGACTGCTGGGCGCTGGCATCGGCGCCGTAGGTGGCATCGAGCACGGCCTTGCACTGGCGCACGAACTCGTCCTTGACCGAGGCGTGCACGTAGACGTGATCCGGCGCGATGCAGGTCTGGCCGTTGTTGGTGAACTTGCCCCAGAGGATGTTCTGGGCGGCGAGCTTCAGATCGGCGGTGGCGTCGACGATGGTCGGGCTCTTGCCGCCCAGTTCCAGCGTGCAGCTGGTCAGGTGCTTGGCGGCGGCGGCCATCACCACCTTGCCGATCGCCGGCGAGCCGGTGAAGAAGATGTGGTCGAACGGCAGGCTCAGCAGCGTCGTCGACACGGCGGCGTCGCCTTCGAAGATCGCCACTTCGTCTTCGGTGAAGATGTCCTTGACGATCTTGACCATCAGCGCCGACAGGTTCGGGGTCATTTCCGACGGCTTCAGGATCGCCGTGTTGCCGGCGGCAATCGCCGACACCAGCGGGCAGAACGTCAGGTTCACCGGGTAGTTCCACGGCGAGATGATCAGGCTGCGGCCTTTCGGCTCGTACTGCACCCAGGCCTTCAGGCCGAAGGTCATCCGCGACGGCCACACCTTGGTCGCCTTCATCCACTTCTTGATGTGGCGCATCGCGTCATTGGCTTCGCAGACCACCGGCAGCAGTTCGGTCAGCTCGACCTCGGCCGGCGGCTTCTTGAAATCGGCGTAGCCGGCGGCGATCAGCTCGTCGCGGCGCGCCATCAGCGCATCACGCAGCTTGCGGATCTTGGCGATGCGCTCGGCGGCCGTGGAGGTGCGCAGGCGCAGCGCGGTGGCGCGCTGCGCCTCGAAGATCCGGCGGATTTCGGCATCGCTGACCTGCGTCTGGAATTGCGACTGAACCGTCGTCGGGCCTGCATTCGGAAGATAGGAAACGACCGTGCTCATGGCTTGACTCCGTGGTTGCGGCCGCGCAGCGCGCAGGCGGTGGGTTGAACGAGCGTTCGAGCGTAGGGAAAAAGGGGATGACGTACCAGCGGCCCGGCGTCACCGCCGGCGACAACCCCGGTTACCGGTGACCGTTTGCCGGCTCAGGGATTCCACAGGTGCAGGCCGTACTTCTGGTAGCCGGCGACATTGTTCAGCCGCGCATCCTGGTCGACCGGCATCGCCAGCACATCGCCCTGCAGCAGCGGCCGCAGGTACGGCTCCAGCGTGGCGCCGCCGCCGCCGGTCAGCACGATGCAGTCGATATCCCAGTCATCGGCCCAGAGCCGGTTCACTTCCACCGCGATGCGCGCCGCCAGCTGCTGGAAGGTCTGCTGCACCAGTCCGGTGATGTCGTAGCGGCTGCCGCGGATCTTGATCGTGCCCCGCGTCACCGCCTCGTAGAGCCGGTACAGCTCGATCTGGGTGCCGCTCTTTTCATGCAGCGCGCCGGCAATGGCGTTGAAC
>CAYPJK010000121.1:0-2075 GCA_964411025.1 uncultured Nevskia sp. | reverse complement strand
ACCGACATGCCGGAGTCGGTCGACAGCGAGCCGCGTTCGGAATACTTGGTCTTTTCCGACACCGCGAAGTCGGCGGTGCGGAAGCCGATGTCGATCACGCCGATCTTCTCGGTGACAAAGCGCTGCTGCACCGCCTTGCCCTGCTCGTTGAGCATCAGGTTGAACAGCGAGCCGAACGGCTGCGGGATCACCCGCACCTTCTCGATGTAGATCGACTTCTCCTCGCGCTCGCCATTGGCGTGGACGATGGTCACCGCGTGGCGGTTCTGCAGCTGCGTGGTCAGCGCATCGCGGTGCTTGCGAAAGAAGCTCACCGGCAGCCCGGTGACCAGCCGCACCGGGTCCCCGTGTTCGGCGTACGGCGCGATCGCCGCCAGGCCCAGGGTGCGCGCGTACTGCTGGATGAACTGGCCGGGATCGAGCGTGAAGCTGCGGCCCCGGCTCTGGCTTTCGGCCAGCTCGCCGACGAACACGTCTTCACCGTCGATCTCGAAGTGGCGCGGCGTCGCCATCTGCGACGGCAGCACCGATTCCGCGAACTGTCCCGGATTGGCTTCGCCGACGATGCTCTTGAACAGCTGGCTGATCCGGCCATCGGTGGCCTTGGTGTAGCCGAAGCCGATGTCGGTGGCGAGAATGCGCATGCCGGGTCTCCCTGTCGATGTCGTTGATTTTATGGACGCCGGCGCTTGTAGCATGGCGCTCGAAAGGTGGTCAAAAGGGCGCGTCCGCCCCCGCGACGCAGGCCGTTTCGGCCTGCCGCCCCGCCTGCTGCCGAAGGAATGCGCCATGCCGACGAGCCTGCCGACCGTCACCCGGATCACCGACGGCCCCGAACGCTGGGCCACGCTGTGGCGGGCGCTGGGCGCCCGCACCGTGCCGGCGGACGCACTTGATGCGCTGCTGCGGCACTGGCGCGAGCCGCAGCGCCGTTACCACACGCTGGAACACCTGCAGGAATGCCTGAGCGCGTTCGACGAGATCGCCGCGCTGGCGCTGCGGCCGGCCGAGGTCGAACTGGCGATCTGGTACCACGATGCGATCCACGAGATCGGCGTCGACAGCAACGAGCTGAAAAGCGCCTACCTCGCCGAACGCACGATGACCGCCGCCGGCTGCGACCGCGAGGCGATCGGCCGGGTCCGCAGCCTGATTCTCGCCACCCGCCACCACGGCCTGCCGGAAAGCACCGACGAGGCGCTGCTGCTCGACATCGATCTGGCCATCCTCGGCGCGCCAGACAAGCGCTTCGACCGCTACGACGCCGACATCCGCGAGGAGTACCACACGGTGCCCTGGTCGAAATACGTCGCTGCCCGGCGCGCCGTGCTGCGCGGCTTCCTGGAACGGCCGCGCCTGTATGTCACCGGCCATTTCCACGATCGCCTCGAGGCGCCGGCCCGCGCCAACCTGCGCCGGGCGTTGAAGCGGCTGCAGCCGCTGCGTGGCCTGCCGGGCTGAGGCCTGCCGTCGTCGCAGCCGATGTCACTGTTTTGGAATAAGGATTGCATTCGATTTGCATTGCCGGAATGACGCGGCTCCCTTATCGTCCGCGCCCAACCTGAACTTTCGTTCGCCTGCGTCGCTACCGCCCTGATGTTCCGCTCCCGCTCCCACCTGCAGTCGATGGCGCTCTGGCTGGCGCTGGCCGGCGTGGCGTTGCGGTCGCTGGTGCCGGTCGGCTTCATGCCGGGCTGGACCGATGCGGCCGCCGGCGGTGATGCCCGCTGGCTGATCATCTGCCCGACCAGCCCGCTGTACGCGGCGCTGCAGGCCGCGCCTGATGCGGCCCCTGTGGCGGGACACGACGGGCCGTCTGCCGAGCATGCGCATCACGCCGGCGGACACCACGATCACGCCGCGATGCTGGCGGCGCAGGCCGCCGCTGCGGCGGACCCGCATGCGCACCACCATCATCCCGGCACCGCTGCCGAGGTGGGTGACAGCACCAGCGTGGCCGCTGCCGACCCGCATGCCGGCCATGACGCCAGCCAGCATGGCGGCCACCGGATTGCCGCCGAGCACCTGAGCTGTCCGTTTGCCGGCGCCGCCGGGCCGGCGCTGCCGGCCAGCGC
>CAYPJK010000120.1:7342-7578 GCA_964411025.1 uncultured Nevskia sp. | reverse complement strand
GAGATCCAGGTGTTCGGTGATCGCCAGGGCAACGTGGTTCATCTCGGCGAGCGCGACTGCTCGATCCAGCGCCGCCACCAGAAGGTGGTCGAGGAAGCGCCGAGCCCGGCCGTCGATGCCGAGCTGCGTGCGCGGATGGGCGCGGCGGCGGTGGCGGCGGCCAAGGCGGTCGGCTACGTCGGCGCCGGCACCGTCGAGTTCCTGCTGGCGCAGGACGGTGCGTTCTACTTCCTGGA
>CAYPJK010000120.1:6901-7332 GCA_964411025.1 uncultured Nevskia sp. | reverse complement strand
CAGGTGGAGCACCCGGTCACCGAGCTGGTCTACGGCGTCGACCTCGTCGCCTGGCAGCTGAAGATCGCCCAGGGCGAGCCGCTGCCGATGACGCAGGCGCAGATCCTGGCCAGTGCGCGTGGCCACGCTATCGAGGTGCGGCTGTGCTCGGAAGACCCGCGTCAGAACTACCTGCCGCAGACCGGCGAGGTGCTGCTCTGGGCGCCACCGGCCGGCGGGGGTCTGCGGATCGACAGCTACCTGGAGACCGGCCGGCCGATCAGCCCGCACTACGACTCGATGCAGGCCAAGCTGATCGCCGGGGGCGAGGATCGAGAGACGGCCCGCAGCCGGCTGCTGGGCCTGGTGCGCGACACCGCGCTGCTTGGCGTCGCCTCCAACAAGGACTATCTCGCCGCCATCCTCGCCACCGATGCCTTCGCCTCCGGTGA
>CAYPJK010000120.1:2395-6891 GCA_964411025.1 uncultured Nevskia sp. | reverse complement strand
TTCAGCACTGCCTTCGTCGGCCGGCATTTCCCGCAGGACCGGCTTGCGTCGGCCCTGCCGACGGCGCGGCAGTGGCTGCTGGCGGCGGTGGCCCTGTACCTCGACGATGCCCAGCGCCTGGGTGCTGAGCATGGCCTCGGCGAGGAACTGCTCGGCTGGCATTCCAGCCACGCGACGCCGGCCGCTTTCGCGTTGCGCTGGGGCGATCGCGATCGGGCGATCGAGCTGCAGGTGAGCGGTGGCCGGCGGTTCAGCGCGACGATCGACGGCGAAGTGGTCGAGGTGGCGGTCAGCGAGGTGTCACCGGGTGCCTTCCGCTATCTCGGCGCCGGCGTGCAGGGCTGCGCCCGCTACGCGCGTGGCCGTGGCGACAGCCTGTGGCTGATGGCCGAAGGGGCGACCGAATGCTTCGTCGACCGCAGCTACGCGCCGGCCGAAACCACGGCCGCCGGATCGGACGGCCGGATCACCGCGCACAGCGACGGCAAGATCGTGGCCGTGCTGGTCAAGCCCGGCGACGCCGTCGCCAAGGGCCAGACGCTGGCCGTGCTGGAAGCGATGAAGATGGAATTCCAGCTGGCTGCGCCGCTGGCCGGCGTGGTCGACACGGTCAGCGTCGCCGCCGGCGATCAGGTCAAGGCGCGGCAGCTGCTGGTTCAGATGGCGGCGGCCGGCTAGATCGTGCCGGCCGCCACACGCGCCGACAGACAAGCCCCGACACCTGCAGGTCGGGGCTTTTCCGCGACGACCGGCCGCCGGGTTCAGAACTGGTAGCCGATGCGCAAGGTCACTTCATCCGCGTAGTCGACCGTCGACAGGCTGTTCGCGTTGGCGTTCGACAGATGGCCGTTGACGTAGTTGTAGAACAGGTCGACGGTGACATTGCCGCTTGGCTTCCAGCGCAGCGCCGGCTGGACCAGCAGGCCGCCCTGGGTGTCGTAGAGCAGCGCAAGGTCGGCGCGCCAGATCAGCTGGGCAAACGGCTGCTGCATCGCGAGCACCAGCGCGTCATAGCCGCCGGTGACGCCGGGTGCCACGGTCTGCTGATCGCCGCCCTGGCCGCGCAGCGAGCGGCCGAACAGGTCGCTGCGGGTCTTGTGCAGCCACTGGCCGACCAGATAGGTCGCCGGGATCGCGGTGAAGAAGCGCTGGTACTTCTCGACGACCAGCGCCGTGGTGACCTCCGACTGCTGCAGGAAGGCCTGCCGCAGGCTCGGATCGGTGAAGGTGCGATCCGGCGTGTACAGGGCCTCGAAGTTGATGATCAGCTGGTCGAGCAGCGAGCCCGGTTCGGCATTGATGACATAGCTCAGGCCACCGCCGACATTGGTTTCCGCCCGGTACTCGCGGGCGATATGGCCGCGCAGGCCGCCCTCGCTGCGGCCCTCCAGATAGCCGCCGGCCAGCGCGAAGAAGGTGTTCAGCTGGACTGCCGCGACGTCGTAGCCGGACTGCGGGCCATCCGGTGTCGGCACCACGAAGGCGCCGAGCAGGGACGCGGCTGGAAATTCCTCGATCGAGGCGTTCAGGCCGGTCACGCCGTTGAGCCGCGACATCGCTGCGTAAGTGAACCATTCGTCCGCCGACCAGACGCCGGTGGAATCGACCTCGAACGCCGTCTCCTGCAGCACGGCGCCGGACCCGGGCAGGCCGGGAATGTCGCGGTTGACGCCGGACCGGGTCCAGCGGAACACGCCATCCGGGTTGTAGCGGCGACCGGCGATGGCCTGCACGCCGAGATCGCCGATGGCACCCTTGAAGCGAATCCCGTAGCTGAACTTGGCGTCGAAGTTGCCGTACAGGTCATGGACGGTGAACTGCGACGCGATGGCGTTGTACGGGGTGTTCGGATTGCCGTAGACCGTGGGCTGGAACTTCTGGATGTAGGCGTCGACCAGCCAGTCATCGTCGAGCTGGTAGGAGGTTCGCAGCGCCAGCGCCGGCACCCGCTTGTCGGAGAACTCCTCGGATGCGAAGTCGAGCAGCGAATGACGCCGCAGGTCCAGGCCGTCCGGCACATCGAGCACCCGGAAGAAGATCGCCTGACCCCAGGCGATCTGCTGGTTGCCGAAGCGCACGTTCAGCGGGCCATTCTGGTAGTCGAGGAACAGCGCGGGAAAGTTGATCAGATAGTTCCGTCCCGACCACTCCAGAGGGTTCGGGTGGTCCTTGCCCTCGGCTTCGTACTCGAAGTAATTGGCGCGGCCGTAGAGCTTGCCGACCGCCTGGCTGTCGTAGTCGCCCGGCCGGAATTCGGTGTAAAGGCTCGGGTCGTAGATCAGTGACGCCTTGGCCTGCAGCGACAGGTTGCTGGTGAACTTGATGTCGGCCTCGAGCCGCGCCCGCAGCATCGCTAGGTTCATCGGACCGGATTGCTGATCGCCGAAGCGGGTGGTGGTGTCGCTGACCGGGATCACGGTGCCGTCCGGCGCGGTCAGCGCGAAGTTGCGGGTCACGGTACGGCCGTTGAACAGGTTCCCGCGCTGGTTGAACGGATTGTTCTTGGCACCGGCCGTGGACACGGCGGCTTCGGTCCGAACAAAGCCGCTGAAACTGGCGCTGAACGCCGGGTTGCCGAGCCAGCCGCCATCGCTCTGCATCGGCTCGGGTGCCGGTTGCTCCACCATGACCTCGCCGGCTTCCTGCGCTTGCGCGGCGGTACCGGTCAACGCCAGGCACAGCCATGCTGCACACCACCATGTGCTGCTGTTTGCTCGCATCGTCTTCCTCCCGGGGACTGGGCGGGTGATCCGGAGTGGAGCCCTCGCTCGTTTTTCCGTCTGCCGAGCCGAATCCTGAGGACCCCTGCGGCTGGCACGATCGCGGGCCGACGCTAGGCCCGGTCCGGAAGGGGGGGTAATACCCGTTCGAGTAGGTCGCAATGCGACAAAAATTCTGTCGCAGCAGTCACTTATCGCCGGTCTGCCGATCGTCGGCTCGACGCTTCCGCTGGTCGCGAAGGTGGCCGCTCAGGCCGGCGGCGCAGCCGTGGCACGCGCTGGCCGGGTGCCCAGCCAGACGCCGGTGGCGGCCACGAAGAAGCCGGCGACTTCCAGCCAGGTCAGCACTTCGCCGAGTGCGAAGTGGCTCATCAGCGCGCCGACCGCCGGCACCAGGTAGAACAGCGCGGCGACCTGGGTGGCAGCGCCATTGCGGATCAGCAGGAACAGCAGCGCGAAGCCGCCGACGGAGTTGACCAGCACGATCCACGCAGTGGCTTTCCAGAACACCGGCGTGCCGTCGAAGTGGAAATGGTCGACGCCGATGGCCAGCGGCAGCAGCGCCGCCGTCGCGGCCAGGTTCTGAATCGCAAGGCCGGCGCGCAGGTCGATCGCCGAGCCGTGGCGCTTCTGATACAGCGTGCCGCTGGCGATGCCGACCAGGCCGACCAGCAGCAGCACGATCGCCGGCCCGCTGGCCTGGGCATCGAGCAGGCTGTTGCCGATCACCAGCCAGACGCCGGCGAAACCGATCATCAGCCCCAGCCATTGCAGGCGGCTGATCCGCTCGCCGGTGGCCCAGGCGAAGCCGGACACCGCCAGTGGCATCGAGCCGATCACCAGTGCCGCAAAGCTGCCGGAGGCACCGAGCCGCATCGCGCCATAGACACCGCCGAACTGCATCGCCAGCTGCAGGCAGCCGACGACGGCGCTGTGGCCGGCTTCGCGCCAGCCCGGCCAGCGGACCCGGCTGACCAGCGCCAGCAGCGCGAAGATCAGCCCGGCGCAGGCGAAGCGCAGGGTCAGCGCCGTGAAGGGCCCGCTGTGGCCGACGATGATCTTCGCGGCCGGGTAGCCGGTGCACCAGATGGCGACGAAGCTCAGGCCCATCAGCGGTGCCAGCCACGGGCGGGCGGGGCGCGGTGCAGCGGTCACAGCGGGGGTCATCGTCGTCAATCTCGATCGCCGTGCGGCTGCGACGGCGGGCAAGGATAAGCGTGCGAGGCAAGCGGATAAACTGCGGGGCATGCCTCGATCCACCGCCTTCGCGTTGTCTTTCGCGCCGTTGTCCGCGCGCCGGTCCCGATCCGTGGCGGCCGCTGCCGCGCACGCCCGATGAGCGGCGATCTGCTGATCGTCGGCCCGGCCTGGGTCGGCGACATGGTGATGGCGCAGTCGCTGTTCATCCGCCTGCGCCAGCGGTATCCGGACGCGGCGATCGACGTGCTGGCGCCCGGATGGTCGCTGCCGATCATCGAGCGGATGCCGGAGATTCGCGCCGGCATCGAACTGCCGTTCGCGCACGGCGAATTCAACTTCGGCGGCCGGCGGACGCTGGGACGCGCGCTGCGCGAGCGCGGCTACCGGCAGGCGATCGTGCTGCCGAATTCCTGGAAATCGGCCGTGGTGCCGTTCTTCGCGAACATTCCGCGCCGCACCGGCTATGCCCGCGAACTGCGCTATGGCCTGCTGAACGACCTGCGCCGGCTCGACAAGGCGCTGCTGAAGACCACGCCGCAGCGTTTCGTGGCGCTGGCCGACGACGGCCGGGCGACT